>CAZBTE010000217.1:0-4530 GCA_964494665.1 uncultured Limnobacter sp. | reverse complement strand
CGGGCGTGTACAGGATGCCGTTGGGCACGATGAACACGTTCTCGCCGGCGCCCTCGGACACGTAGCCTTCGGTGTCGAGCAGCAGCGCCTCGTCGTAGCCGTGCGCGGTGACTTCCTGGTTGGCGAGGATCGAGTTGATGTAGTAGCCGCTCGCCTTGGCGCGCACCAGCGACACGTTGACGTGGTGGCGCGTGTACGACGAGGTCTTCACGCGGATGCCCTTGGCCAGCCCCTCCTCGCCGAGGTAGGCGCCCCACGACCAGGCGGCCACCGAAACGTGGATCGTGTTGCCGCGCGGCGAGACGCCCAGCTTCTCCGAACCGATCCACGCGATCGGGCGCAGGTAGCACGACTCCAGCCGGTTGGCCTTCACCACGTCCTTCTGAGCCTGCACGATCTGCTCGAACGTGTACGGCAGTTGCATCTGGAAGATCTTCGCCGAGTTGAACAGCCGTCGCGTGTGCTCGGCCAGTCGGAAGATCGCGGTGCCCGAGTCGGTCTTGTAGGCGCGAACGCCTTCGAAGACGCCCATTCCGTAGTGCAGCGAATGGGTCAGCACGTGGATCCTGGCGTCGCGCCAGTCGATCAGCTTGCCGTCGAACCAGATTTGACCGTCGCGGTCGTCCATCGACATGGAATTCTCCCGGGTGCGAATCGCGCGAAAGGAAACTCGCATTCTAGCGAACGCGCGGCGTGCGGTGATCGGGCGCGGGCAAGGCCCTACACTGATGGCCGCATGCTTGCCACCCTGCGCTTCCAGGTCGGGTTGCTGGCGCTGATGCAGGCGCTGCTGCTGACCAACAACGTCACGCTGATCGCGGTGAACGCGCTGGCGGGCCTGCAGCTGGCCGACAACGCGCTGTTGGCCACCCTGCCGGTAACCGGCTACGTACTTGGCGGCGCGGTCTGGTCGATGCCGGCGGCGGCGTTCATGCGCCGTCACGGCCGGCGTGCCGGCTATACGCTCGGGTCGCTGGTGGCAATGGCGGGTGCCGTGCTCGCCTGGCATGCGATGACGCGCGGCAGCCTGGCGCTGCTGTGCCTGGCCACTTTCGTCTGCGGCCTGTACAACGCTTTCGGCGCCAGCCTGCGCTTCGCTGCTGCCGACGTCGCCGACGCATACCGGCCCGACTTCAGGGCGCGAGCGATGTCGCTCGTGCTCACCGGCGGAATCGCGGGTGGCGTGATCGGCCCCGAACTCTCCAAGTGGTCGCGCGAATGGCTGGCGACGCAGTTCGCCGGCACCTATCTGACGCTGGTCGGGTTCGCGCTGGCATCGTTGCTGCTCGCTCAGCTGCTGCGCCTGCCGGCCGCGCCGCCGGCCTCCGCGACCGCGGGCGGTGCACAGGCGCGGCCGCTGGCCGCGATCCTGCGCCAGCCGGCCTGCTGGGTGGCCGTGCTGTGCGCTGCGTTGTCGTACGGCGTGATGAACCTGCTGATGGTTGCCACGCCGCTCGCCATGGAGGTGTGCAGTCACCCGTACGCGGCAGCCGCACTGGTGATCGAATGGCACGTGATCGGCATGTTCGCGCCTGGCTTCGTCAGCGGTTCGCTGATAGGTCGTTTCGGCGTGCTGCCGGTAATCGCGGCTGGCTGCGTGCTGATGCTGGGCTGCGTGGCGATCGCGCTCTCAGGCGTCGAGCTGATGCACTTCGTCTCCGCGCTGATCCTGCTCGGCGTCGGCTGGAACTTCATGTACACCGGCGCCACGACGCTGCTCACCAGCGCCTACCGGCCCGGCGAGAAGAACAAGGTGCAGGGCTTCATGGACCTGTGCGTGTTCACCACGATGATCACCAGCTCGGCGTCCTCCGGCGCGCTGCTGTTCGTCAACGGCTGGTCGATCCTGAACCTGCTGTCGCTGCCTTTCGTGCTGGTGGTACTCGGCGCCGTGTGGTGGCTGGCGGCGCGCCAGGGCTGGACACTGGAGCGGGCGCCGACCGCAGCCTCGTGACGCTGCACCCGAGCTGCCGGGTCAGCCCCGATCGATGCCCAGCACCGCCTCCCACAGCGCAGTCACCGCCTCGCGCTCGGCACTCACCGTGGCGGGCTCGACGCGCGCATACGGCGCGTCGTCGAGCTTGAGCTGGTGTTGCAGCTTGCGATAGCGCCGGTATGCGTCGGCGGTGCGCCGGGCCAGTTCGGCGTCGATCAGGCCGAACCCCGCAGCTCGCCCGAGCAACGCGATGTTGCCGGCGTTGTCGAGCAGCGGTGCGTGCTCGGACGAGTGGCCGAGCACCAGGTACTGCACCAGGAACTCGATGTCCACCATGCCGCCCCGGTCGTGCTTGAGGTCGAACAGGCCGCTGCGGTTCGGATGGCTTTCGTGCATCTTGCGACGCATCGCGATCACCTCCTCGCGCAGCCGTGCCCGGTCGCGGTGCTGCGCGAGTACGGTGCGGCGCACTGCCTCGAAGCGCTCGCCGATCGAGCGGTCGCCGGCGGAGTAGCGCGCGCGCGTGAGCGCCTGGTGCTCCCAGACCCAGGCCGATTCGCGCTGGTAGGCCTCGAATGCCGACAGCTTGGACACCAGCAGCCCGGCAGCGCCGTTCGGCCGCAGGCGCAGGTCGATCTCGAACAGCAGCCCCGCCGCCGTGCGCGCGGACAGCCATCCCGACAAGCGCTGCGCGAGCAGCGCGTAGGCTTCCGGCGCGCGTTCGTCGTCGTCGTCGAACAGGAACACCAGGTCCAGGTCGGACGTGTAGCCGAGCTCCTTGCCGCCCAGGCGGCCGTACGACACCGCGGCAAAGCGCGGCCGGTCGCGAAAGCGCAGCCGCAGCGTCGCCCACACCAGGTCGATGGCAAGGTCCAGCACCCGGTCGGCCAGTTCGCTCAGGTGATCCGAGACGCGCTCGACCGTGAGCCGGCCGGCGAGGTCCTGGGCCATCAGGCGGAAGACCTGGGCGTGGTGCGCTTCGCGCACGATGTCCATCTGCCGCTCGACGTCGGGCTGCCCGTCGTGCTGCGCGGCGTCGACGCGTTCGCGCAGCTGGCGGCTCCAGGCCTCGTAGTCGGACGGTTCGAGCAACTGGCCGTCGAGCAGCTCGTCGAGCACTACCGGATGCTGCATCAGGTATTCGGCCGGCCATTTCGCCCAGTCCAGGATGCGCAGCACGCGGCCGAAAGCCTCGGGGTACTTGCCCAGCAGCGCCACGTAGGCCGGCCGGCGGCAGATCGTGTCGAGCAGCTCGACCAGGCGGATCAGGCCGGCATCGCCGGTGCGTCGCTGCAGCGCTGCGCCGATCAGCCGTTCGATTGCCTCGCGCGTGGGCGCGCGCGCCGCGGTGTAGCGCGGACCGCCGCGGAACGCCGCGAAGCGGCGGCGCACCTCGGCGTCGAGCTCGTCCTCGCTGGCCTGTGTTTCGTTCGCCTCCTCGCCGGAAGGTTCCTCCGGTGACAGCAGGCGATCGAAGATGCGCGCCACCTGGTCCGTATCGGCGGCGATCGCCGCATCGAACTCCGCACGAGGCATGCGCAGCATCGCGGCGATCCGTTCGCGTTCGGCAGGATCGTTCGAAAGGCGATGGGTCTGCGCGTCCTCGCGATACTGCAGCGCGTGCTCGGTACGGCGAAGCATCCGGTAGGCGCGCACCAGCGCCTCGGCCTCGTCCGCGGGCAACAAGCCGCGATCGACCAGCGTGGCCAGCGTCTCGAGCGTGGCACGGCTGCGCAGCGCCGGGTCGCGACCGCCGCGCACGATCTGGAACAGTTGCGCGGTGAACTCCACCTCGCGGATGCCGCCGCGACCGAGCTTGACGTCCAGCGCTTGCGGGTCGCGCGCGCTGCGCCGCGCGACCTCGCCGCGGATCTTCGCGTGCAGTTCGCGCAGTGCCGTGAACGCCTCGTAATCCATGTAGCGGCGGTACACGAACGGCGCGACGATGCGCTCGACTGCCAACTCGTCGTCGCTGCGCGCTGCGGCACCGGCCAGCCCCGAGTCGGCCAGCACCCGTCCCTTGAGCCAGGCAAAGCGCTCCCACTCGCGTCCCTGCGCGTAGAAGTACTGCTCGAGCATGGCCAGCGGCACCACCAGCGGGCCGGAGTCGCCGTTCGGGCGTAGCCGCACGTCGACGCGAAACACGAAGCCGTCGGCGGTGTAGTCCGACAGCAGCCCGATCACCCGGCGCGCGAGCCGGTGCATCCACTCGCTGCTTGCGATGCGCGCCGCGCCGTCGACGCCCTCGGTTTCGCCATCCTCGCGAAAGACGAACACCAGGTCGAGGTCGGACGACACGTTGAGCTCGACGCCGCCCGCCTTGCCCATGCCGATCGCCAGCAGGTCCTGCGGTTCGCCCTGGCGATCGAGCGGCCGGCCGTGCCGTGCGGCCAGCTCGGCCGCCGCGCCCTGCAATGCGCGGGCGGTGGCGAACTCGGCGAACGCGGTCATCGTCTCGCAGACTTCGTCGAGCGAGGCGGCGCCGCCCAGGTCGCGCTCCATCAGCGCCAGCATCAGCCAGGTGCGCGCGCGCCGCAGCGTCGCGCCGGTGTCGTCCGGCACGCCGACCTGGTCGGCGAGCGCTGCGATCGACT
>CAZBTE010000216.1:0-4553 GCA_964494665.1 uncultured Limnobacter sp. | reverse complement strand
TCCGGCTACATCAAGAGCCAGCCGCTGTCGGAATACCGCGCCCAGCGTCGCGGCGGGCGCGGGAAGCAGGCCGCGGTCACGAAGGAAGAAGACTGGATCGACCAGCTGTTCATCGCGAACACGCACCAGTACATCCTGTGCTTCTCCAACCGCGGCCGCGTCTACTGGATCAAGGTCTGGGAGGTGCCGCAGGGCACGCGCAACTCGCGCGGCAAGCCGATCGTCAACCTGTTCCCGCTTGCCGAGGGCGAGAAGATCACCGTCGTGCTGCCGGTGGCTTCGTTCGACGAGTCGCACTTCGTGTTCATGGCCACCAGCCTGGGCACGGTGAAGAAGACGCCGCTGTCCGAGTTTTCCAATCCGCGCAAGGCCGGCATCATCGCGGTGGACCTCGACGACGGTGACTTCCTCATCGGTGCGGCGGTCACCGACGGCGAGCACGACGTGATGCTGTTCTCCGATTCCGGCAAGGCGGTGCGGTTCGACGAGAACGACGTGCGGCCGATGGGTCGCACCGCGCGCGGTGTGCGCGGCATGATGCTGGAGGACGGCCAGCAGGTGATATCGATGCTGGTGGCCGGCAACGAGCAGCAGTCGGTGCTGACAGCCACCGAGAACGGCTTCGGCAAGCGCACGCCGATCACCGAGTACACCCGCCACGGTCGCGGCACCAAGGGCATGATCGCGATCCAGACCTCGGAGCGCAACGGCAAGGTGGTGGCCGCGGTGCTGGTCGACGAGCGCGACGAGATCATGCTGATCACCACCGGCGGCGTTCTGGTTCGCACCCGCGTGGCCGAGATCCGCGAGATGGGGCGGGCCACGCAGGGCGTGACACTGATCGCGGTCGACGAGGGCACGACGTTGACCGGCGTGCAGCGGGTGGTCGAGCGCGACGCCGCCGAAGGCGATGTCGACAGCGGCGAGGGCGCCGAAGCCACCGACGACGAGCCGGGCGCGGACGACGACCTCGCACCGCCGTCGTCCACGACCTGACGGCGGCGGCGCCGGTTCGCCCGCACACGGCGCGCGGCCTTGCTCGCCGAGATCGTCGCTCCGGTCTTCCTGCTGATCGCGGTGGGCGTGGCCGCCGCGCGCGGCGGCCTGCTCGACGAGCGCGCGGTCAAGGCGCTGTCGGACGCAGCATTGCTGGTCTTCCTGCCGGCGCTGCTGTTCGGGACGATCGCGCGCGTGGAGTTCGGCGAACTTTCGCCCGGAGCGGCGCTCGCGTACTACTGCGCCGGCCTGCCGCTGTTCGCCGTCGTGCTGGCCGTGCAGGCCAGGCGACGCGGCGAGGTTTCCACGGCGGTCGTCCATGCGCTGGGCGCCGTGTTCTCCAACACGGTGATGCTGGGTATTCCGGTGGTGAAGCTTGCCTTCGGCGAGGCCGGACTGGCGCTGCTGTTGACGATCATCGCAGTGCACGCGCTCGTGTACCTGACCATCGGTGCGCTGGTGATCGAGCTGGCAGTCATCCTGCGCGGGGCCGGCGCCGGGGAGGGCACGCGGTGGCGCAGGCTCGCCCGTGACCTGGGGCCGGTGATCCGTTCGGCGCTGCTGCATCCGGTGGTGCTTCCGATCCTGCTGGGCGTCGTGTGGTCTGCCGCCGGGGTGGCGTTGCCGCGCCCGGTCGACGCCACGCTGTCGATGCTCGGCGCCGCCGCAGCACCACTGTGCCTGGTGCTGCTCGGCGCTTCGCTGGCGCAGTCCGGTTTCGGTCAGGGGCTGGCCACTGCGGCTGGCCTGACGGTGGTCAAGAACCTCGTGCATCCGGCACTGGTCTGGGTGGTGGGCGGGTTCGTGCTGGGCGCGGCACCGCTGCCGCTGGCCATCGCGACCGTGACCGCGGCGATGCCGATCGGCGCCAACGTCTACCTGTTCGCGCAGCGCTATGACTCGCAGGTCGCGGAAGTCAGCGCGGGGGTCACGTTGTCGACGCTGGTGTCGGCCGCCACGGTGCCGATGTTGCTGGCGCTGCTCGCCTGACACGGCCGCGACCGCGCGCACGAGCGGCGAGCGGGGTTTGATAGCATCGCCTTGCGGCGTGCGCGCCCAAGCGCAACCGCTCCAGGAGCGTCGGCACGGTCATGGCTGAGCAAGCGAACACGCAGGCGGGCGATGCGCAGCCCGCCAACCCGGACACCGAACGGGAGCTGGCAGCGCTGCGCGAGCGCATCGACGAGGTCGATCGCGAGATCCTCGAGCGGCTGAACCGCCGTGCACGCCTGGCCCAGCAGGTCGGCGAGTGCAAGGGACGAACGGGGGCGCCGGTCTACCGGCCCGAGCGCGAGGCGCAGATCATGGCGCGGCTGCGCGCGCAAGGGGCGGGTCCACTGGGCGGGGAGGCGATCGAGGCCATCTATCGCGAAATCGTGTCGGCGTGCCGTGAACTCGAACGCCGGCTGCGAGTTGCGTATCTCGGGCCGGCCGGCACCTTCTCGGAACAGGCGCTGCTCAAGCACTTCGGGTCGTCGGTGGATGCACTGCCGTGCGCGACGATCGACGAGGTGTTTCGTGCCGCAGAGGCCGGCACCGCCGACTTCGGCATCGTGCCGGTCGAGAACTCGTCGGAGGGCCCGGTGAACCGCACGCTGGACCTGCTGCTTCAGACCACGCTGACCATCAGCGGCGAGGTCGCGGTGCCGGTACGCCAGAACCTCATGAGCCGCGGCGGCTCGCTCGACGGCGTGCTGCGCGTCGTGTCGCATCCGCAGTCGCTCGCGCAGTGCGCCGGCTGGCTCGACCACCACGTGCCCGGCATCGAGCGCGTGCCGGTCGCCAGCAACGCGGAAGCAGCCCGGCTCGCCTCGCTCGACGCGTCCACCGCGGCGATCGCCGGCGAGTACGCGGCGGCTCGCTACGAACTGGCGCTGATCGCGCGCGCAATCCAGGACGACCCGAACAACCGGACCCGCTTCGCGGTGATCGGCCACCACGCCTGTGCGCCGTCGGGCGCCGACCAGACGTCGCTGATCCTGTCGGTGCCCGATCGTGCCGGCGCGGTGCACGCGCTGATCGAGCCGCTCGCACGGCACGGCGTGTCGATGAAGCGCTTCGAATCGCGCCCTGCACGCCAGGGGCTGTGGGAGTACTACTTCTACATCGACGTGATCGGCCATCGCGACGAGCCTGCGGTGGCCGCGGCGCTGGCCGAACTGAAGGCTCAGGCGGCCTTCTTCAAGGTGGTGGGCTCGTATCCGCGCGCCGCATAGCGGCGTTCACGCCACGATCGCACGCGCCGGCCCGGTACAGGCCACCGGGCGCGCAGACGCTGCGGTCAGTCCATGCCCTCGGCGCAACGGATGATCGCGTCGTTCGAGCCCCGGTCGAGGCAATACCTGAGGTCGGCTTTGGACGTCCACATCGACGAGGCGCGACTGCGCGCGTCGGTCCGTTTCTGCCTGTCCGCCGCCGCAACCGCGCCCGGACCCGCGTCGGCGGGCTGGACGGCGGCCTGCGTCCCGGAGCGTGCGGCGCTCGTTGCCGTGTCCGGGTTCGTTGTCGTGGCGTGAGCCATCGCCACGTGAGCCAGAAGGCCCGAGACAATCAGCGTCGTCCTGATGGTGCGCATGGAGATCCCCTGTTCGTCGGTGGCGTGCCCCGGATTCGCAGCCACTGCGCCACGTTCGGATCGGACAAGACGCTAACCCGCGCCATTCGTGGCGCGCGCGCGCGGGCAGACGAGCGCGCGGATTCCGCATACGAATGGCGCGGCACGCCGGTTCCCGGCCGGGGCCGCGTGGCGTCTCGGTTATCCTTGTACGACGCCGCCGGGCCCGCCGTCGGCCACAACGACTTCGTCATCGAAACCATGTCCATCCGCGCACCCGAGTACGTCACCCGCATCGCCCCGTACCAGGCCGGCAAGCCGATCTCCGAGCTCGCCCGCGAGTATGGCTTGCGCGAGGAGCGCATCATCAAGCTCGCCTCCAACGAGAACCCGTTGGGCATCCCCGAATCGGCGCGCGCGGCGATGGCGGCGGCGGTCGCCGAACTCGGGCGCTACCCCGATTCGAACGGCTTCGAACTCAAGGCCGCGATCTCGAAGCGCTACGACGTCGCGCAGGACTGCATCACGCTCGGCAACGGCTCGAACGACATCCTCGAGCTGGCGGCGCATGCGCTGCTGCAGCCGGGCAGCGCGGCCGTATATTCGCAGTACTCGTTTGCCGTGTACGCGCTCGCGACGCAGGAGACCGGCGCGCGCGCGATCGTCGTGCCCGCGCGCGAGTTCGGCCACGACCTCGACGCGATGCGCGAGGCGATCGATGCCGATACCCGGCTCGTGTTCATCGCCAACCCGAACAACCCGACCGGCACCTTCATTGCGGCCGACGCGATCGAGGCGTTTCTCGCCGCCGTGCCGCGCGACGTCGTCGTGGTGCTCGACGAGGCCTACAACGAGTACCTGGATCCGGAACTGCGCTTCGATTCGGCGCGCTGGCTGGGCGACTTCCCCCGCGTGATCGTCTCGCGCGCCTTCTCGAAGGCCTACGGGGTGGCCGGCCTGCGGGTCGGCTTCGGCCTGGCGCGACCCGAGCTCACCGACCTGA
>CAZBTE010000215.1:0-4572 GCA_964494665.1 uncultured Limnobacter sp. | reverse complement strand
CAGGCGTTCTACATGGTCGGCACGATCGAGGAAGCGATCGAGAAGGCCAAGACGCTGCAGTAAACAAGGGCCAATGCCATGCACACGATTCACGTCGACGTGGTGAGCGCCGAGCGCTCGATCTTCGAGGGCAAGGCCGAGTTCGTGGCGCTGCCGGGCGAAGCGGGCGAACTGGGCATCTACCCGCAGCACACGCCGCTGATCACCCGCATCAAGCCGGGCGCGGTGCGCATCAAGGTCGCCGGCCAGGCCGAGGAAGAGTTCGTGTTCGTGGCCGGCGGCATCCTCGAAGTGCAGCCGAACCGCGTCACCGTGCTGGCCGACACGGCCATCCGCGGCCACGACCTCGACGAGGCCAAGGCCGAGGAGGCCAAGCGCGCGGCCGAAGAGGCGCTGGCGAACCGCACCGGCGCGATCGACTACGCGAAGGCGCAGGCCGAGCTGGCGGCGGCGATCGCGCAGATCGCGGCGCTGCGGAAGTTCCGGCAGCGGAAGTAGCGAGCGGATCGGCGCGGGCCCGCGCAGCGGGCCGGTGGACGATGCCACGCGGTAGGCCTTCCGGAACGCGAAGTCACGCGCTCACTGCCAGCCCATCGCCGCCAGGTCGTTGGCCAGGATCGGCAGGTTCGCCCACAGCCCCCTGAACCCCTTCCTCGACACCGCGACCTGCGCCGGGTTGAACAGGTAGGCGTTCACGCTGTCGGTGGCCAGCATCCGCTGCAGCTCGGCGAACAGCCGGCTGCGCTCCTTCGGATTGGTTTCGGCCGCGTGCTTCGCCGCCAGTTCGCGGAACGCCTTGCTGTCGTAGCCCCAGTAGTACGACGGGTTCGCGTACTGCATGTAGTCGAGCGGCTCGACGTGGTTGATGATCGTCAGGTCGAAGCTGCCCTTGAACGTGCCGCTGAGCCACTGGGCCCATTCGACGTTCTCGATCTTCGCGTTGACGCCCACCTTCGCCAGCATCGCTGCCACCACCTCGCCGCCCTTGCGCGCGTATTGCGGCGGCGGCAGCGTGAGCGTCACGTTCAGCGGGGTGGCGACGCCGGCTTCCTTCAGCAGCGCGCGCGCCTTGTCCGGGTCGTACGGGTACATGCCGGTGAGGTCGACGTAGCCGGCGTCGGTGGGCGCGAAGTGGCTGCCGATCGGCGTGCCGTAGCCGTCGAGCACGCCGTCGATGAACGCCTTGCGGTCGATGGCGTGCATCAGCGCGCGACGCACGCGCACGTCGTCGAAGGGCTTGCGCCGGTTGTTGATCGTCATGATCCCCTTGCCGGAGGTGGCGCCCGTCGCGACGACGAATCGCTTGTCGGCCTGCAGCTGCTTCACCGATTGCGGGGCGTCCAGCCGCGGCACCGCGTCGACGTCGCCGGCCAGCAGCGCGGCCACGCGCGCGGCCGGGTCGCCGATGAAGCGGAAGGTCACCTTCCTGAGCTTCGGCTGCACGCGCGCGTCGGAGCGTGCGACCAGCGCGATCGACGATCCCTTGCGCCAGTCCTGCAGCACGTAGGGGCCGGTGCCCACGGGCCGGGTTGCCGCTTGCGCGGCGGTCTTCGGGTGCAGGATGACGGCGGTGTTCTCGCCCATGCGGAACGGGAAGTTGCCGTCCGCGTTCTCCAGCGTGAGGATGACCGTGTGCGCGTCGGGCGTGCTGATGCTGCTGATGTTGTCGAACACCGCGCGCTTGGCCTTGTTGGTGCTTTTCTCGGCTTTCGCGCGCTCGAAGCTGAACTTCACCGCCGCGGCGTCGAAGGCCTCGCCGTCGCTGAACGTCACGCCCCGGCGAAGGTGGAACGTGTAGCTCCTGCCGTCCGGGGTCACGGCCCACTTCTCGGCCAGCAGCGGCGTCACCGAGCCGTCGACGTTGATCTTCGTGAGGCCTTCGAGGATGTTGTAGTGCACGACCTCGCCGATCGCGGCGGCCGCGGCCACGGTCGGATCGAGGCTCGGCGGCTCGAGCACCAGCGCCAGCGCGGCGCTGGCCTTGCCCGACTGCGCCTGTGCGGCGATCGGCCCGACGGCCAGCGCCGCGGCAATCGCTGCCGGCAGCAACAGGGCGAAACGGCGATGCATCGTGATCATCGTGGACACTCCTCGGGCGTCGGGCCCGGACATTGGGTTCGGACGATGGCGACGACCCGCCGCGGCCGCCGCGATCGTTCAGGAGCGGGTCGGATGCGGCACGGCGCCGGCAGCCGCCGCGAGCAGACGACGAGTGTAGTCATGTTCCGGGTCGCGCAACAGCCGGTCGGCAGGACCGCTTTCGACGACGCGCCCCTGGTACAGCACGATGACGTCGTCGCACACGAGGTCCACCACCGCGGGGTCGTGGCTGATGAACAGGTAACTCAGTCCGAAGCGCTCCTGCAGGTCCTGCATCAGGTTGAGCACCTGGGCCTGGACGCTGACGTCGAGCGCGCTGACGGGTTCGTCGGCGACGATGAGCAGGGGTTGGGTGACCAGTGCGCGGGCGATCGCGATTCGCTGGCGCTGGCCACCGCTGAACTCGTGCGGGTACTTGTCCAGGTCGGCCGTTCGCAGGCCGACGGCAGCCAGCATCTCGCCCGCACGTTCCCGCCGTTCGACGGCGCTCGAGCGGGCTTGCGCCTCCATGGGCTCGCCGACGATGCGCGCCACGGTCTGCCGCGGATCGAGCGAGCCGAACGGATCCTGGAACACCATCTGGAAGCCGGCGCGCGCGCGGCTCAGCTCGTCGGCGGGCAACGCGTGCAGGTCGCGCCCCTCGAAGCGCACGTTGCCCGAGGTCGGCGCCTCGAGCGCCGTCACCAGGCGCGCCAGCGTGCTCTTGCCCGAGCCTGATTCACCGACCACGCCCAGGCTGCGGCCGGCCTGGAGCGTGAAGCTCACTTCGTCCAGCGCCTGCACGTAGTGCGCGGCGCCGAGCAGCCGCTGGCGCGGCAGCCGGTACTGCTTGCCCAGCCTCTCCACCTGGAGCAGCGGAGTCATGCGTCGGCCTCGTCGCGGCGCGTTGGCGCCATGCTGGCGTCAAGGTGGATGCAGCGTGCAACGTGATCGTCGTCGCCCGCCACCGGCACCGGCGCAGGCGGGGCGGCGCGGCACTCCGGCGTCACCCGGTCGCAGCGGTCGGCGAACGGACAGCCGTGCGGCAGGTCGGCCAGTTCGGGGACGCGCCCCGGGATGGTGGGAAGCCGCGTGCCGCGAGGCAGCCCAAGCCTCGGGCGCGCCGCGAACAGGCCGCGCGTGTACGGATGCGCCAGGCGGGCGAACACGCCGGCGGTGGGGCCGGCCTCGACCACGGTGCCGCCGTACATCACCATCGTGCGATCGACGTTCTCGGCCATCACGCCGAGGTCGTGGCTGATCAGCAGCAGCGCCATGCCGCCCTCGTGCACCAGCCCGCCGATCAGTTGCAGCACCTCGCGCTGCAGCGTCGCGTCCAGCGCGGTGGTCGGTTCGTCGGCCACCAGCAGCGCCGGGTTGCAGGCGAGCGCAATGGCGATCAGCACGCGCTGGCGCTGCCCGCCCGAGAGCTGGTGCGGCCACGCGTCGAGTCGCCGCGCCGCCTGCGGCATGCGCACGCGTTCGAGCAGGCGCAACGCCTCGGCCCGTGCCGCGCGCGCGTCCATTCGCCGGTGCAGCCGCAGCGGTTCGGCGATCTGCCGGCCGACCGGATGCAGCGGGTTCAGCGCGGTCATCGGCTCCTGGAACACCATGGACATCCGATCGCCGCGCAGCCGGCACCACTCGTCCTCGGCCAGCCCGACCATCTCGCGGCCGTCGAAGCGCATCGATCCCGCGACCTCCGCACCTTCGGGCAGCAGGCCCATCAGCGCCAGCCCGGTGAGCGACTTGCCGCAACCCGATTCGCCGATCAAACCCACCGTGTCGCCCCGACGCAGCGTGAACGACACGCCGCGCAGCGCGTCGGCCCGGCCGCGCGGCGTATCCAGCGTCACGCGCAGGTCGCGCACCTGCAGCAGGGGCTCGGCGGCACTGGTCGCCGGCGCACCGGCTTCGCGCTGCGGCTCGGCGGCGCTCATCGCCTGCGCGCCAGCTTCGGGTCGAGCAGGTCGCGCAGACCGTCGCCCATCAGGTTCAGCCCCAGCACCGCCAGCACGATCGCCAGCCCCGGCCAGACGGCCAGCAGCGGCGCCTGGAACATCTGCGCCTGCGCCTCGTTGAGCATGCGCCCCCAGCTGGGCAATGGCGGCTGGGTGCCCAGTCCGAGGTACGACAGGGCCGCCTCGGCGAGGATCGCGGTGGCGAAGGCCACGGTGGCCTGTACGATCAGCACGTTGGCGATGTTGGGCAGCACGTGGTCGAGCGTGATGCGCCAGGCGCCCTTGCCCGCGGCGCGCGCGGCGAGCACGTATTCGCGCGCCCACACCGCGTTGGCCGCGCCGCGCGTCAGGCGCGCGAACACCGGGATGTTGAAAAGGCCGATGGCGACGATCGCGGTGAGCAGGCCGGGGCCGGCGATCGCACCGAGCATGATTGCCGACAGCAGCGCCGGAAACGCGAACGTGAAGTCGGAGAACCGCATCACGAGCTCTTCCACCCACCCGCGCCGGGCCGAGGCCAGCGCGCCCAGCG
>CAZBTE010000214.1:0-4584 GCA_964494665.1 uncultured Limnobacter sp. | reverse complement strand
GGCCGCGGCGATCGATCGCGAGCCAACTGCCGCCCGCCACGCGATCGCGTCCACCCCACGCCGCTGCCGGGCCATCCCACCATGCAGCCGGTGCGCTCTCGCGCGCGTAGAACTCGTCACGGTTGGCCGCGAGCAGCAACAGGAATTCGTCGTGCGTGTCGAACGCGAAGCCGATCAGGCACATGGTCGCGGTCGCGCTTCGGTGTCGCGCTTTACCGGCCGCACCAGCGGAACACCTCGACGTGACGGCCCTGTGGGGCCAGCGCCCCCAGCCCGAGCGCGAAGGCATGCGCCTGCAGTGCGTCGATGAATGCGTCGCAGCTTTCGGGTGCAACCGGCTCGTAGGTCTCGAGCCAGGTGCGATAGCCGGTCTCGTCTCGCCACCCGGCGCGCGAATCCACGCCGTGATCGGCCGCCATGCGCTCGCCCAGCGCTGCGAGCAGCCGCGCGACTTCGTCGTCGCGTGCGCGCTCGGCGCGAAACCACACCATCACCACGCAGTCAGTCGTGTGCATTTCCATCTCGTTTCAGCGCGCCGTGCCGACGGCAGGTGGTGACGGGAAAGCGCGCGGGCGCCGGTTCGTCATCGAGTGTCGGACCGCGCATACGGCAGCGTACCGATGCGCAGCGAATGGCCGTCGATGCGCGGTTGCGCCACCTCGGCCAGCGCGGCAGCCTGTGCTTCGAGCAGCAGGTCGGTGCCGCCGCCTGGTGCGGGAGCCGCCAGCACGACCGCGCCGATCGGTTCGCCGTTCGCGTCGGCCACGGCGGCACCCGGCGCGGGCGGCGGTCCCGCAAGATGCCCGAGGAACAGGCGACGCTTCACCTTGCCGAGGTAGTGGCTGCGCGCGACGATTTCCTGGCCGGGATAACAACCCTTGTCGAAACTCACGCCGCCCACGCTGTCGAAATCGATCATCTGCGGGACGAACTGCTCGACGGTGGCAGGCACGACGCGCGCAATGCCGCTGCGCACGTCGGTCCACCGCCACGCTGCGCTGTCGATAGGCGCCAGCCGCTGCGCGAGTCGCGGCCAGAGCGTCGGGAGCGAGGCAGCCGGCACGATGAGCAGCCAGCGCGGCAGTTGCACGCTACGCGACTCGGCGGGCGCGCTGGTCGTCGTCTCGGGGAGCGTGTCGGCGGCCGGATCGCCGATCGCGGGCAACCCGATTACGGTCGCGGCGTCAGCGTCGCCAGGCTCGGTCCGGATGCTGGCAAGCTCATACGGTGCCGCGGCCGGCAGGCCGAGCGAGGCGAGGAGTTCGCCCGCCGGGGCGCCGCACAGGCCGAGCACCGCGTGGGCGTCCGAGCGGTCGTCCACGCGCACCCTGGCGCGCAGCACGTACATCGAAAGGCGCTTGCGCACCGCCTCGGCGAGCGGGCGCGGCAGCAGCAGCCGGATCGCCGACTCTTCGCGCCAGGCGAGCATCGTGGCGAGCAGCCGTCCTTTTGGCGTGCACAGGCCGTGCCAGCGCGCCTGCGCCGCCGGCTGGCGTTCGATGTCGTTGGTGGTCAGCGCCTGCAGGAAGCGCACCCGCTCTTCGCCGGTGAGCTCGATCAGGCCGTGATCGGGCAGCAGCGCCAGTGCGCCGCTCGACAGGCGTTCGAACGAGACGACCGGCGATTCGCGCTGCGCCTGCGGTCCGTAGTCGTCGATGACGAAGCGGGCGCCGCAGCCCTCGATGGCTGCGCGCAGCGCGGTGTCGTCCAGCGAGGAAGCAGGGGCAGCAGGCATGGCGGCATTATTATAGGCAGCCCTCCACAACCGCCGGACGATGACCGCTGTGTCGAAAGGTCGAATCGCAGGCGTGCTCCTGCTGCTCGTCGCGCTCGCCATCGGCGTTGGCGCTTGGGGCTGGCACGTGTTCACTGCCGCACCGCTCGAGTTCGCCTCCTCTCCGGTGCGCTACACCGTGCCCAAGGGCGCCAACGTGCGCGCTGTTGCCGAGGGATTGCGCGAGCAGGGCATCGACATCTCGCCGACTCGCCTGTGGCTGTGGTACAAGCTGCGCGGCCACGACGGCCGCCTGAAGGCAGGCACGTACGCGTTCACCGCGCCGCTCACCGTCGATGCGCTGCTGCAGAAGCTGGTTCGCGGCGAGACCCTTCTGACCGAGATCCGCTTCATCGAAGGGTGGACGTTTCGCCAGATGCGCGAGGTGATCGACGCGCACCCGGACCTTGCTCACGAGACCCGCGGCCTCGACGAGGCGGTGCTGCTCGAACGCATCGGCGCGAAGGAGCAGCGTGCCGAGGGATTATTCTTCCCCGACACCTACACCTTCTCGCCCGGCGCGAGCGACCTCGAGATCTATCGCCAGGCGTACCGCCGTCAGCAGGACGTGCTGCAGGCGGCCTGGGGTGCGCGCGCGCCGGAATTGCCGTACCGCGATCCGTACGAGGCGCTGGTGATGGCCTCGATCGTCGAAAAGGAGACCGGAAAGCCCGAGGAACGCGACAAGGTGGCTGCGGTGTTCGTGAACCGACTGCGCGTCGGCATGATGCTGCAGAGCGACCCGACCACGATCTACGGGCTGGGCGAGCGCTTCGACGGCAACCTGCGCAAGCGCGACCTGCAGGCGGATACGGCCTACAACACCTACACCCGCGGCGGGCTGCCGCCAACGCCGATCGCGTTGCCGGGCAAGGCGTCGATCGAGGCCGCGCTGAATCCAGCCAGGGTGCCGGCCCTCTACTTCGTGTCGCGCGGCGACGGCACCAGCGAGTTCTCCGATGACCTGGCCAGCCACAACCGGGCGGTCTCCCGGTACCAGCGCGGCGGACGATGAGGGGCCGTTTCGTCACCTTCGAGGGCATCGACGGCGCGGGCAAGAGCACGCACGTCGGCTGGTACATCGAGCGACTGCGCGAGCGCGGCATCGACGTGGTCCAGACCCGCGAACCGGGCGGCTCGGCACTGGCCGAAGCGCTGCGAGAACTGGTGCTCACGCGCCCGATGACGATCGAGACGGAGCTGCTGCTGATGTTCGCCGCGCGGCGCGATCACCTGGAACGCCTGATCCGGCCCGCACTGGCGGCAGGGCAGTGGGTCGCCTGCGACCGCTTCACCGATTCCACCTACGCCTACCAGGGCGCCGGCCGGGGTGCGTCGCGCGAGCGGATTGCCTGGCTGGAAGCGTGGGTACACGGCGACCTCCAACCCGACCGCACCTACCTGTTCGATCTCGCTCCACACCTGGCGGCGCAACGGCGCGCCGCCGTCCGTGCGCCCGATCGCTTCGAGCGCGAGGACACGGCTTTCTTCGAGCGGGTGAGGCGCGGCTACGAGGGCCGTGCCGACGCCGATCCCGGCCGCTTCGTGGTGCTGGACGGCGAGCAGGGCGTGCCAGAAATTCGAGTGTTACTCGAAAAAGACATAACAAGCCTCTGTAATACTTGAGCATTTTTGCGGAAGCCTGCTTTCGCAAGAAGCCGTCCGGTCGAACCACTTCGACCCACTGTGGCGACGCACCGTCGCCCCCGCAGCGCCCATTGGGTGCGCGAATTGCCCCGACGCCGGACTCCCGCCGCGGACGCAAGCCGATGCCACAGGACACAGCAGGTCGCCCGACGGTCGTCATCACGGGCAGCAGCGGATTTCTCGGCCAGGCGATTGCCGCGGGCCTGTGCGACCGTTACCAGGTGGTCGGCCTCGACGTCAGGGCGCCGAAGGAGCCGGCCGGCGGCATGGAGACGATCGAGGTCGACCTTGCATCGGACCAGAGCGTCGCTGCCGCGATCGAGCAGGCGGCGGGCAGGGCGACCGGGCGCATCGCCTCGGTCATCCATCTTGCCGCCTATTACGACACGACCGGCAAGAACGATCCCCGCTACGAATCCGTCACCGTGCAGGGCACGCGCCGGTTGCTCGATGCGCTGAAGACCGTCGAGACCGAGCAGTTCGTCTTCTCCAGCACCCTGCTGGTCCACTCGCCGAGCCCGGACAAGGGCCAGCGCATCGACGAGGACTCGCCACTCGACCCGACCTGGGCCTATCCCCGGTCGAAAGCCGACACCGAGGCGCTCATCGCGAAAGAGCGGGACGGCATCCGCACGGTCATCCTGCGCCTGGCGGGCGTCTACGACGAGGACTGCCGGGCAACGTTCATCGCGCAGCAGATCGCGCGCATCTTCGAGCGCCTCCCCACGGCCTATCTGTTCACCGGCGACCTGGGCGCCGGACAGCCCTACCTGCACAAGGACGACGTGGTCGATGCGTTCCGGCGCACCGTCGACCGGCGGGATCGGCTTCCCGAACACACCGTGCTGCTGATCGGCGAGGAGGAGACGTCGTCCTATGGCGAGATGCAGAAGCGTATCGGCCACCTCGTCCACGGCGAGGACTGGCGCACGCTCTCGCTGCCCAAGGGCCTGACGAAGGCAGGCGCCTGGATACAGACCGGCATTCTCGACCAGGAGACGGACATCAAGCCGTGGATGATCGAGAACGCCGACGACCATTTCGAGATCGACACCTCGCGCGCCCGCAAGCTGCTGGGATGGCGGCCCCGCCACAGCCTGAGCGCGACGCTGCCCGAGATGGTCCGGAGACTGCGGCAGGATCCGACCGACTGGTACCAGCTG
>CAZBTE010000213.1:0-4586 GCA_964494665.1 uncultured Limnobacter sp. | reverse complement strand
CATCGACTGCACGACCACCGGCGCGTCACCGCCGACGCGCACTTCGCGGCCGGCCCAGGCCACCCGCATGGTGCGCGAGACGCGACGCGGCGCCGGCCCGGCGGCTGTCGGCAGGCAGGGCTCGGACATCGGTGTCAGTCGATTCGCAGTCGCGCCACGCCCTGGCGCGAGATCGCGCCGAGATCGATGTCGCGGCCGTCGTGCTGCAAGCGCACGTGCGTGGCGTTGCCGATCACCAGTCGATACGGCCGCTGGCCCGACACGTCACGCGTGCTGTCGGCCGCCTGCAGCCCGTAGAGCATCAGCTTGCCGGTCGCGTCGCGCACTTCGACCCACGACTCCTCCTCGAAGCGGAACCGCAGCACCGCCGGATCGGCTGGCGCTGCTGCGCCGGCCGATGCTGCCGATCCGGCGCCACCGGCCGCTGCCGACTCGGGCGCCTGGGCCGCATCACCGGGCGCACCCGGTGTGCGTGCCGCACCCGAACCCGCAGAAGGTGACGCGGCGGCTGACGATTGGGCCGGTGCTGCCGCCGCAGGTGAAGCCGGGGCGGTCGTCGTCGACGCGGATGCGGACTGCGCCGAAGCCGAGGCTGCCGGTGCGACTGGTGCCTGCGAAACCGAAGGGGTCGGTGCCTGATGCAGCGGTTCGGGCAACGCGACTGCGGCGCCGTCGCCTGTGCGCGCTCGCGAGTCGGTGGCGGGGGACGCTGGCGTCTCGGCCCCGCTTTGCGCGCCAACCGGGGCGCGATCGCTGTCCGGCAGGATCCCGGCCCACTCGGGGCCGCGCCCGAAGTACAGTGCGATCGCGACCACGCCGAGCACGCCCAGCAGGATCCAGGTCAGGCGGCTGCCCGAGCCGCCATTGTCGAAGCCCAGCGCGCCGCGCCGTGGCAGTGGCGCCTCGAGCGAGGCCGCCGGCCGCAACTCGGCAGAACCCACGGCGCCGCCGATCGACGCCAGCAGCGGACCGACGTCGACCTGCAACGCCTTGCCGTAGGCGCGAATGCCTCCCCGCACGAAGGCCAGGCCGGGCAACGCGCTCCACTCGCCGCGTTCGAGCGCCTCGATCTGCCTCGGCACCATGCCGAGCTTGGACGCCGCATCGGCGACCGACCAATCGCGCCGCTCGCGTGCCTCGCCCAACTGCTCGGGCGATGCGATCTCCGGCCAGCCGGACGCGCGCGCCGTGTCGCGCGGCGCCTCGCTGCCGGAGGCCGCCCGCGGGACGCCACCGGCCGGCGCGGAGAACACCCCTGCGCCCGATGCAGGCCGCGCCGCAGCGTCCGCGCCGGACTCGTCGGTGCCGGATCGAGGCCCGTCGACAGGCTGCGGGTCCTCGCGCACCGGATCGGCGGACTGCGACGCATCGATCGCGCTGCCGGCGTGCGGGTCGGTCGGGTCGGTCGGTGGCATGGCGTCAGTCGTTGAATTTCCCGCTGGCCAGCAGGCCAGCCTCCTGCGAGGACGGGAACAACCTGCGCAACTGCGCGGCAAGGCTCGCCTGGCCGTCGCGGTCGCCGCGCGCGTGCGCGACCCTGAGCGCGAGCCACAGCGTCTGCGAGGTCGGCTCGTAGGTCGAGAGCAGGCGCTGCGAATAGAACCTGGCACGCTCCAGGTCGCGTCGCTTCAGGTACAGCGACGCGAGGTTGTACATGGCCACGGCGTTCGCCGGATCGACCTGGAAGGCGCGCTGGAAGTAACCCTCGGCGGCCGCCTCGTCGCCGGTGCGCAGCGCGCAGATGCCGGCGTTGTGCAGCGGCTTGGCCGGCGTGGCGTACAGCGGATCCTTCAACGCGCGCAGGAAATAGTCGATCGAGCGGGCCTCACGGCCCGTCTGGCACAGGAACCAGCCGTAGTTGTTGTTCAACTCGGAGTCGTTCGGTGCGAGCTTGAGTCCGCGCTGGAAGCTGTCTTCGGCGCGATCGAGCTCGCCGAGGTCGCGATAGACCAGCCCCAGCACGCCGTACGCCGCCGCGTAGCCCGGATCGACCTGCAGCGCCTGGCGCAACTCGTCGAGTGCCACCTGGTAGTTGCCCTGCTGGTAGTAATTGGCGGCCAGCTCGAGCCGGATGCGCGCACGCCTGCGCTGATCGGTCTCGTTGGACGACGCCGGAATAACCGACTCCGCGTCCTGTCCCTGCCGCGCCGGCGGCGCGCCGTCACCGGTGGTGGCACAGCCGGCCAGGGCTGCCGCCAGCACCAGCGCAGCCCCCCGGCGCCAGCCGGATCGTCCGCCCGCGTTGCACTTCATCGCCCCTCCGCGACGCTCGGCGCCGGCCGCGTCCGCGCGGCCCCCGCCTCTCCCGTGCGCCCGGCCGTGCCGGCGCTGCGCGCAGCGAGCCGGGTGCGATCGCGCACCGCACCCGCGAGCTGCCCGCACGCTGCATCGATGTCGTCGCCGCGCGTGCGCCGCACGGTGGTCACGATGCCGGCGTCGGACAACTGCTGCGCGAAACGACGGATGCGTTCCGCGGACGAGCATCTCAGCCCGGCATTCGGGAAAGGGTTGAAAGGGATCAGGTTGAACTTGCACGGCACGTCGCGCACCAGCGCAATCAATTGCTGCGCGTGGCGGTCGTCGTCGTTCAGGCCGTCGAGCATCACGTACTCGAACGTGATGAAGTCGCGCGGCGCCCGCTCGAGGTAGCGACGGCACGCGGCCATCAGCCCGGCCAGCGGATACTTGCGGTTCAGCGGCACCAGCTGGTCGCGCAGTGCGTCCGTCGGCGCGTGCAGCGAAACCGCCAGCGCCACCGGGCAGTCGTCGCGCAGCCGGTCGATCATCGGCACGACGCCCGATGTCGACACCGTGACGCGGCGCCGCGACAGCCCGTACGCGTCGTCGTCGAGCAGGATGCGCAGCGCCGTGAGCGTGGCCGCGTAGTTCTGCAGCGGCTCACCCATGCCCATGAACACCACGTTGGTCACCGGACGTTCGCCGCGCGCGCGCGCCGCCGGATCGCCGGCGCCGAGTGCGCGGTTGGCGTGCCACAGCTGGGCGACGATCTCGTGCGTCTCGAGATTGCGCGAGAAGCCCTGCTTGCCGGTGGAGCAGAACAGGCAGTTCACTGCGCAGCCGGCCTGCGTCGAGACGCACAGCGTGCCGCGCCCGGCTTCGGGAATGAAGACCGTCTCGATCGCGTTGCCGGCACCGACGTCGAGCAGCCACTTCCGGGTGCCGTCGGCCGACACGTGGTCGGCCCGCACCGGCGGGGCGGCCACGCGCGCGCGCTGCCCGAGCACCGCGCGAAAATCCTTCGCGAGGTCGGTCATCGCTTCGAAGTCGTGCTCGCCGCGCTGGTGGATCCAGCGCATCAACTGGCGCGCCCGGAAGGGCTTCTGCCCCCAGTCTGCGCAGCGCTGCGCCAACCCGTCAGCGTCGAGCCCGAGCAGGTTGACGATCTCGGTCATCGTTGGGCGTCGGAACTGGCTCTCACGCGAGCTTAACGCGAATGCAGGTCGAGCGTCGCGAAGAAGAACGCCACTTCGTCGCGCGCGGTGTCCGGACCGTCGGAGCCGTGTACCGCGTTGGCGTCGATGCTGTCGGCGAAGTCGGCGCGGATCGTGCCCGGTGCCGCCTTCTTCGGATCGGTCGCTCCCATCAGGTCACGGTTCTTCTGGATCGCGTTCTCGCCCTCCAGTACCTGGATCATCACGGGCCCGGAAGTCATGAAATCGACCAGGTCCTTGTAGAACGGCCGCTCCTTGTGCACCGCGTAGAAAGCACCGGCCTGCTCGCGCGACAAGTGCATCATGCGGGCAGCAATAATGGTGAGGCCGGCGCCTTCGAAGCGCGCGTAGATCTGGCCGACGACGTTCTTTGCGACAGCGTCCGGCTTGATGATGGAGAGGGTCCGTTCGACAGCCATGAGGTTTCCCGCGGATCGGAGGTGAGTTCAGTAGGCCCGGTAGGCCCGGAAAATATGCTTCACAATGAATGACTTGGAAAGCATGATTATACTGCTTTCTCAACATTGTGGAGCAGTCTTGGACAACCAGTAAGTTTATCACGGCGGTCCGACAAAAGCGTTGTGCCCGCAGCCGCAGGGCTGGCATGATGCGGGCCGTCGCTTTCACTCAGGAGCAACACGCATATGGCATACGAACAAAACCGGCTCGCCGCACAAGGCCTGGGCGCGGCAGGCGGCGTTCTGGCGCCCGCAACGCGCAACCGGGTGCTTCGCAATACCTATTGGCTGCTCGCGTTGTCGATGGTGCCCACGGTGATCGGCGCCTGGGTCGGACTGCGCATCGGCTTCAACGTGTTCGCCGGCAGCCCGTTCGTCGGCCTGATCCTGTTCCTGGGCATCGCGTTCGGCTTCTTCTTCGCGATCGAGCGCTTCAAGAACAGCGGCATCGGCGTTGCCCTGCTGCTGGGCTTCACGTTCTTCATGGGGCTGATGCTGTCGCGGCTGATCGGCGCGATACTCGGCTATTCCAACGGCGCCAGCCTGATCATGACCGCCTTCGGCGGCACTGCCGCGATCTTCGCGGTGATGGCCACCGTCGCCACCGTCTCGAAGCGCGACTTCAGCGGCATGGGCAAGTGGCTGTTCATCGGCTTCATGGTCGTGTTCGTCGCCG
>CAZBTE010000212.1:0-4617 GCA_964494665.1 uncultured Limnobacter sp. | reverse complement strand
GCCCACGATCACGCCGGCGGTGGTCCAGACGTCGGTCATCAGGTGGCGCGCGTCGGCCTCGAGCGCCAGTGACTGGTGCGCGCGCCCGACCTGGAACAGCACCCTGGCCACCGCGAAGTTCACCACGCTCGCCAGCACCGAGAGCGCGCTGCCCAGGCCCAGCGCGCCGATCGGCCGGGGCTCGAGCAGGCGCTGGCCGGCCGCCACCAGAATCGCCAGTGCCGCGAGGAAGATCAGCACCCCTTCGAAGGCCGCCGAGAAGTATTCGGCCTTGCCGTGGCCGTACGGGTGATTGGGATCGGCCGGCGCTTGCGCCAGCGACACCATCGCCAGCGCGAACGTGGCGCCCGCAACGTTGACCAGCGATTCCGTTGCGTCCGACAGGTAGCCGACCGAATCGGTCAGCCACCACGCGCCGAACTTCATTCCAAGCGTGGACAGCGCTGCGGCGATCGACAGCCACAGCGCCTGTTGGGGGGTCGGGAGCTTCAACCGGTCATCCGGCGTGTTTCTTCACCCACGCGACATACCTGTCCATCCAGCGCTGGAGGAACTTGCGCGTGCTCTCGACGCCGATGCCGCCGGACTTGTCGAACGTGTCGTCCTTCACCTGGATGAAGGCTTCGGGCTGGCCAAGCGTCGGCATGTCGAGATAGGCGAGCGTACCGCGCAGGTGCTGCTGCGCGATGGCCGAGCCGATTGCGCCGGTCGACGCACCGAGCACGCCGGCCGGCTTGCCGGCCCAGGCGCTCTGTCCGTACGGGCGCGATGCGTGGTCGATCGCGTTCTTGAGCACGCCGGGAACCGAGCGGTTGTACTCGGGGGTCACGAAGATCACGCCCTGCGCCGATGCGATCTGCCCCTTGAGCCGCTTCACGGCGTCCGCCGGATCGGCCTCGGTGTCCTGGCTGTAGGGCGGAAGGTCGCCGATCTCGACCTGGTCGAACGTGAACTGCGCCGGCGCCATCCCGCACACGGCAACGGCGAGCTTGCGATTGATCGATTCCCGCCGCAGGCTGCCCACGACCACGGCGATACGGTACTGATTCATTGCGCCCTCGGTGAAGTTGCATGTCGCCCGTCGCGAGCAAACGACGTGCCGCTGCTCAGGCCATCCCGATGCGGCGGGCGCCCTTGCGGAACAATGCTACGCCATCGGGATCGAACTGGAAGGCGGACAGGAAATCCGTGACGCCGTATTCCGGCGCGAGCTTGCGCGTGGATACGGCGTAGGAGCGCGCTTCGTCGAGCCTGCCGGCCAGCGCCAGGCTGTAGGCGGCAATCGCGTGGATGTGCTGGTGTGCATTCGGGCGCGCCGCCGCTTTCACCGCCCATTGCGCGGCTTCCTCGAAGCGGCCGAGGCGAACCAGCGCCATCGCGCGCGAACCGAGCATCGCGAACAGCAGCGGATCGAACGGGCTCAGGTGCCGCGAGTAGTCGGACGACGCGATCGCGGCGCCCGGGTCGCCGTCCTGTGAATGGATGAACGCCAGGGTGTAGTGCCCCATCGCGAAGTTCGGGCTCAGGTCGATGGCCTGCTCCAGCTCGACGACCGAGCGATCGTGGCGGCCGCGCAGCCACAGTGCCCGGCCCATCGCCCAGTGCGCGGAGGGGTCGCGATCATCGACCATCAGGCTCTGGCCGGCCGCTTCGAAGGCCCGGTCGATCTCGGGCTCGCGCTCGCCCCAGCCCTGGAACGCGTTCTGGAAGTGCGTGAACGACAGACCGGCCCATGCGCGCGCAAAGGTCGGATCGAGGCGTACCGCAGTCTCGAAGAAGTGGTGCGCGCGTTCGTTGTCGGACCGGTTGAAGCGGTACATGTGCCACAGCGCGCGATGATGGGCTTCCCATGCATCGAGCGAGTTCGGCGGCTTCAGGATGGCGCGATTGCGCTCGATCGCCTCCACCTCGCTCGCGATCGACGCGACGATCTGGTTGCCGATTTCGTCGAGCATCAGCAACGTGTCGTCCGGCTTGCGGTTCAGGATCTCCGACCAGACGATGCGGGAGCTTCGCGTCTCGATCAGTTCGGCCGCCACGACGAGATGTTCGCCGCGCCGCGTCAGCGACCCACTGACGACGTAGTCGACGTGCAGCATCCGGCCCGCCTCCTCGGGGCCGATGTGCCGCTCGTGCAGCGCGAAGATGGTGCCCTGCGCGATCACGAACAGGCTGCGCAACCTGGCCAGCCGCGTGATCACGTCGTGCGCGAGGGCGCGTGCAGCGCCGCGCATCTCGGCTGCATCGAATTCGATGAACGGCATCACTGCGATCGAGGCACGACGACCGGGCAGGGCCGCAATGTCGGCAGCGCCGCCTGCGGCCGGCGCCGTTGCCACCGATGCAGCCCCTGCCGGCTCGA
The DNA here is from genome assembly GCA_964494665.1 of uncultured Limnobacter sp. GTDB lineage: Bacteria > Pseudomonadota > Gammaproteobacteria > Burkholderiales > Burkholderiaceae_E > Zeimonas. The sequence goes on along the minus strand of CAZBTE010000212.1, from coordinate 2,255 downwards.
GCGTCGCTGCCGGCGCGATCGCCGGCCCGTTGGCCGTGACGATCAACCCGGCCCGGGTCGTCGAACCGGCGGCGGACCGCGCCCGGGCCGAGTGCCATGCATTGCGCAGCGACGCGCACTCCAGGCCCTCGGCTTCGAACATCCGGCAGGCCGCCGCCAGGTGCTCCTCGCCCTCGCGGATCCGGCCGCCGCGCGCCAGCGTTTCCAGCACGATCTCGTGCACGTGCCGATCGAACGGCGCGAGCTGCAGCCACGTCTCCAGGTAGCCGAACGCTTCGTCGTCGGGCACGCGCCCGACGAGGTGCTCGAGCAGCGCTGCCTGGCAACCGCGGAATCGCCGTCGCTGCGCCGTGAGCCAGGCGTCGAACGCGGGGCTGCGTCCGATCTCCAGGCCCTCGAGGAAGTCGCCGTCGAACAGCTTCACGAGCGAGCGCAGCCTCTCCGGCGCGAGCGTGTCGATGCCCTGGCCAATCGCGGACGCCACTTCGAGCGCGTCGACGAAGCAGTCGTGCAGGTCGAGCCGGACGGAATCTTCGTGCGTATGGACGCGCCGGCGGCCGGGCTCGTCGACGATGCCGCGCAGCTTGCTCAGGCACCAGCGCAGCTCGCCGCGCGGATCGTTGGGAACCTCCCACAGCAGCTCGCACAGCTGGCTTCTCGATGCCGCGCGGGGCGACAGCGCCAGCCAGGCGAACAGCCCGCGCACCTTGCGCGAGGCCGGCAGCACCAGCGCGACCTGGTCGCGCGAGACCGTCATCGGTCCCAGCAGTCGCACGCGGAGCAAGTGTTCCCCCGGCCGCCGGTTCGAATCGGCAGGTTCCGCCGGAAATTCCACGCCTGCTACCACGCTCGCCTCCACGTCCGGCCGCTACCTTGGGTTCCACGGTCACGGTGCGCCTGCGAAACCGGACCACGCTCGATCGCCATCGCACGAGCGAGGCGAAACTTCACGGGACCACATGGAGAGAAGCAACATGGATACCGCCGCTGTCACCATTAGTCAAGATCGCCAACCTGCCGTCCGGCCCGACCTCGAGGCGCTCAAGGTGCGCCAGAGGGCGGCGTGGTCGGCAGGCGATTACGCGGTCGTCGGCACCACGCTACAGATCGTCGGCGAGCAGCTGTGCGAAGCGCTCGACCTGCGCTCGGGCCAGAAGGTGCTCGACGTCGCTGCCGGCAACGGCAACGTCGCGCTCGCTGCCGCTCGCCGTTGGTGCGACGTGATCGCCACCGATTACGTGCCGGCGCTGCTCGATCGCGCGCGCGAGCGCGCCGATGCCGAACGGCTCGACATCGAGTTCCGCGAGGCGGACGCGGAAGCACTGCCGTTTGCCGATGACCGCTTCGACGCGGTGGTGTCGACGTTCGGGGTGATGTTCACCGCCGACCACGAGCGCGCCGCGGCCGAGATGGTTCGCGTCTGCCGGCCGGGCGGCAAGATCGGCATGGCCAACTGGACGCCCGAAGGCTTCATCGGCCAGCTCTTCAAGACGATCGGCGCGTACGTCCCGCCCGCTCCCGGGGCGAAGCCTCCGTCGGCGTGGGGCAATCGTGCCCGCCTGGCCGAGATGTTCGAGGCCAACGCGAGCTCGATCAGCGCGGCGCAACGCCACTTCGTGTTCCGCTACCGTTCGCCGGAGCATTGGGTGCAGGTCTTCAGGTCGTGGTACGGCCCCGTGCTCAAGGCCTTCGCATCACTCGAACCGCCCGCCCGGAAGGCGTTGAACGACGACCTGATCGCCTTGATCGGCCGCTTCAACCGCTCGGGAGACGACACGATGGTGGTGCCCGGCGAATACCTCGAAGTCGTGATCACGCTGCGCTGAAGCGGTCGACGTCGGTCCGGCCGACGACCCGCGCAGGCAATGACGCCGGCGGCGGTCCGGGTTGCGCCCGGGCCGCCTTCGATCCCCGCGGCGCCGGGCGCCTCACTCGTGCGCGAGCGCCTTCGAGAAGACGTTCAGGACGACGACCCCTGCGACGATGAGCGCCATGCCGAGCACGGCCGGCGCATCCAGCCGCTGGCCGTGGACGAGCCACGCGATGGCGGCGACCAGCACGATGCCCACGCCCGACCAGACGGCGTACGCGATGCCGACCGGGATCGCGCGAAGCGTCAGCGACAGCAGGAAGAACGCCGCGCCGTAGCCGGCAACGACCAGGAGCGACGGCCACAGCCTGCTGAATCCGTCGCTCGACTTCAGCGCCGATGTCGCGATCACTTCCGCGACGATCGCCGCCGCGAGGAGCACCCA
>CAZBTE010000211.1:0-4633 GCA_964494665.1 uncultured Limnobacter sp. | reverse complement strand
CGCGAGCGCATCCGCCAGATCGAGGCCAAGGCGCTGCGCAAGCTGCGCCACCCGAGCCGCGCGGACAAGCTGAAGAGCTTCCTCGAAGGGCAGTAGCGTGAACCAGGTCGGTGCCGACACCCGGCACCGACCGCGCGGGAGGCGCGCTTTCATGTTCGGCTTTACCGAGGAGCAGATCTCCGAGTTCGGCGTCACGTTCGGCGTGGGCGGGTTCATCCTGTTCATGCTGTTCATCATCTGGCAGCTGGCGCGCGAATCGAAGGCAGGGCGACTGGGCACGTTCGTCCTGTTCTTCGTGCTCGCGTTCGGCATGCTCGGGTTCATCGCGAAGTCGATCATCCAGAAAGTCCTCGGACTGTGACCGCACGGACGGCCGCGCATCCCGCGTTTGCGCGCGGCCTGGCCGCCGCGTTCGCCGCCATGCTGATCTGGGGGGCGCAGCTCCCGATCGCCAAGGGCGCGTTCGTCGCGGTCGACGGGTTCTCGATGACCGTGGTGCGCTACGGCGTCGCCAGCGTGTCCTTCGTGCTGCTGCTCTTGTGGCGCGAGGGTCGCGACGCGTTCACCTACCATGGCCATGGCCGGCAAGCGCTGCTGGGTGGCGCTTTCGGGCTCGGCGCGTCGGCGCTGCTGCTGTTCGTCGGACTGTCGCTCACGCGCCCCGAAGTGGCCGTGATCATCCTGGCGCTGCAGCCGGCGATGGCGGCGCTCGGGGAGTGGATCGTCGAGGGACGCCCGCCTCCGAAATTCACGCTCGTGTGCATCGCGATCGCATTCGTGGGCGTGGCGCTGGTGGTCACGCGCGGGGCCGGCTTCGCCGCGTTCGGCGGCCCCGGCTCCGGCGCGGCGTCCGAGCTGCTGGGCAACCTGCTGACGGTGCTCGCGTCGATCGCCTGGGTCGGCTACGCGATGGTCACGGCGCGCATGAGCGGCTGGACGCCGCTGCGCGTGTCGGCGCTGACCAGCGTTCCGGCTTTCGCCGTCATCGTGCTCGCTTGGTTCGTGGCCGATGCGCTGGGGGGCGTGCGCATCGATGTGCAGGCGCTGCCCGCTGCGTCGTGGCGGCTCGCCTACGTGTCGCTGGTCGGCGTCGTGCTCGCGATGTTCCTGTGGAACCTGGGCGTGCAGCGCACCGGTGCGGTCAACGCGATGCTGCTGCTCAACCTGATGCCGGTAGTCACCTTCGCGATCCGTGCGGCAGAAGGCGCGCACTTCGAGCCGGTCGAGCTGGCGGGGGCGGCGATCGTCGTCGGTGCGCTGGTGACCAACAGCCTGCTGCTGCGACGAGGCGCCGCAGCGGGGTAGATCAACGCGCGCGCTCGAACACCAGAAAATACTGGTTGGGCAGGAAGTCGTGCTCCTGCACGAGCGCGTAGCCGGCACGCTGCAGCTCGTCCTTCACGCGTTGCGCCGCGATCCGCGCGCTCCTCGGCGGGCCCATCGGCGCGTCGGGCCGGAAATCGATGACCGCGATGCGTCCTTCCGGCCTGAGGTGCTCGGCGAGCCTTCGCAGATAACGTTCGCGTTCGTCGATGTGGTGGTAGACGTCGACGAACAGCACGAGGTCGACCTTCCCGGGCAGCTGCGGATCGTCCGGCCTGGCCTGCACCGCCTCGACGTTGGCGAGGTTCTCCCGCTTCGCGCGTGCGGCGAGATGCCGGACCATGTCGGGCTCGAGGTCGACAGCGTAGACGCGCCCGGCGGGCAGCACCTTCGCCAGTCGCATGGCGAAATAGCCGGTGCCAGCCCCCAGGTCCGCGACGATCGCGTGGGGCGGCAGCGCGAGCGCCCGCAGCACTTCGTTGGGTTTCTGCCAGACGTCGCGTTTCGGGTCGTCGAACACCTGTGCCCAGTGATCGGCGTCGCGGAAGCGATGCTGGTGCGTGGACGGCGACTGCGCGAGCGCGCGCACCGGGGACAGCGCCGCACAGGCGGCGCAACCGAGCGCGCCGATGAGGAGTGGCCGCCGATGCATCGTCTTCAATGCGCTCCCGCGGACCTGCTGACGAAGTCCGCGACGGCGTCGATCTGTGCGTCGCTGAGCTGCTCGGCGAAACTCGGCATCACGCCGATTCCCTCGCGCACCGTCGTGATGACGCGCTGCCTGTCGGGCCTGATCTCGTCGAGCGACGGGCCGACGGTGCCGGTGGCGCCCGCCGCCTGCAGCGTGTGGCACAACGCACAGGGCGGCTGCGCGGTCTTCGTGAACACCTCGCGGCCCGCTTCGTCGTCGGCAGCAGCGCCGGAAGCCGCGAGGCAGAGCGCCAACGCCAGCGGGCAGCGAACGGACATCAGGCGACGGTCACGGCGACCGCGTGGTCACGCCAGCCGTTGTGGCCGTAGCCGCGTTCGTTCTCGACGCGCAGCTCGGGCTGGATCGCGCCATCGGCGGCGATCGCCCGACTCGTGATCAGGTACGAACCCGGCTGCAGCGTCACCGGCAGCACGAACTGGCGCCACGCGTGCGGCCCCAGGTCCGGCCCGAAGAAGCGCGCTGCGCGCCACGTCTTCCCGCCGTCGGTCGACACCTCGACCGCCCCGACCGGACTGCTGCCGCCCGTGAATGCGACGCCGTGAACCTGCAGCGGGCCCGCGCGCAGCGCCTGTCCGCTGCCCGAGGGGTTCGTCACGAACGACTTCAGGTTCATCTCCCACATCGACGGCTGTGTCGGGGCGCCCTTCTCGCCGACCGGGCGCACGCGATAGCCCGATCGCTGGATGTTCGCGACCGTTTCGTCCTGCGTGAACGCGACGCGCTTCACGTACTTGATGTTGTTGACGCCGTAGTACCCGGGGATGATCAGCCGCAACGGGCCGCCGTGCGCGAGAGGAATCGGCCGGCCGTTGAGCTCCCACGCGAGGATCGCGTTCTCCAGTTCGTCCCACGGCACCGAGCGCTCCACGACCACTGTCTTCGGGTCGATGCCGGGGGGGAACGTCTCGCCGCCGGTGCTGGTCATGTAGCGCACGCCGCCCTGCACGCCGCCGAGCATGCGCACGACGTCGCGCACCGGCACGCCGCTCCACAGCGTGTTGCCCGCGGCGCCCACGGTCCACGGCGAGCCGGAGGGCTTGTGCGGAAAGAACCCGCGTCCGTTGCCCGAGCACTGCAGCACCGTCGCGACCTCGGCCAGTCCGATGCGCTTCAGTTCGGCCACCGTCAGCGCGCCCGGCTTCAGCACGCCATCGAACTGCACCTGCCAGGCATCGGGGTCGGTGATGACCGATTCGGCTGGCGGGCTCGCATTGTTGCGAAGGAAGAGGACGTCGGCGTCGGTGACGCTGCTGGCGCCGAAGGCGCTGCGACGGGTTTCGACGCCGTTGGCGCTGTGCACGATCATGCTGCCGGCGTCCTTGAACGCGGCGACTGGCGGCAGCGATTTCGTTTGCGCGCGTGCGGGCAGGCTCAGTCCGCTCACGCCGGCAGCTGCACCGCCCGCACTTGCAGCGAGCAGCCACCGGCGTGCGAGGTCGACTTCCGATGGCGCTGGTTTCATGCGGTCCTCCGTCGGAGAGAATCGAGCGGCCGGCGAAACAGGACTCCGGGATTGGGCTCGATCGCCGGGTTCAGGCTCAACGCTGGCAGCCGCTTGCGGCGACGTCAAACTCCGACCCTGCCGGCGGGGCAGTTATCGACCGCCGGCGGGAGGTGATCCGATCAGAAGGTGGGGTTTCGCGTGCGCAACCCGTCGAAGCGCGAGAAGTCCCGGTCGGTCGTCACCCACTCGCAACCCGATTCGATGGCCATCGCGGCCAGGTAGGCATCGGGAACCAGGTTGCCGCGCACCGCATGCGCCAGGCACAAGCCCTGGAAGATCTCCCAGTGGCGCAGTCCCGGGCTGACCGTCACGGCGTTGGGCTGATCGCGCAACTGCGCTGCGAACGCCAATGCGTCCGCAAGCGGACTCGGCCTGGCAAAGACCTTCGGGTGGGTGACGATCCGGACGAACCCGCTCAACACCAGCTCCGAAACTCCGTAGGCTTCGTCGCCGTTGACCAGCGACTCGAGCCAGGTGCGGCAGACGGCGTGCGCTGCCGTGTCCCTGCGATGCGCGTACACGAGGACGTTGACGTCACAGAGCAGCACCGCTCAGGATTCCATGAGCTCGAGCAGGGACGCCGAATCATCAAGATCCACGCCCGGGAGAACCCCGGTTCCGTCGCAGGTGCGCAGGCGCACGGGCTTGCGCCGGGTCGTCGCGTTCCTTCGCGCGAGCGCCTCGCGCAGTGCGTCCTCGAGCACGGCGGTCAGGGTCTTGCCCGAAGCCGCGGCGTATTGCTTGGCCTGGGCAAGCAGGTGCTCATCGAGGCGAACGGTGGTGCGCATGCATCAAAGCATGACCCCGTAGCATCAATATGTCAAGGCTAGGTGCAAGGGTCAGGGAGTGCACGCCTCGAGCACGCATATGGGCTCGGAAGAACCCTGAGGCGACGTCACTGCTACGGTGAACTCGGCGGCTCGACGGCCAGCTTCAACCCCAGGCCCACCAGCACCGCCCCGCTCGTCCGGTGCAACCAGACCAGCGCCTGCGGTCGCGCGCGCAGCCATCCCGACAGCAGCCCCGCGAACAGTCCGACCGGTCCCTTGACCAGGAAGGTGAGCCCGGCGAACGCCAGGCCCAGCGCGAACACC
>CAZBTE010000210.1:0-4642 GCA_964494665.1 uncultured Limnobacter sp. | reverse complement strand
GCCCGATCCAGCCGTTCGGGGCGTACAGCGCCGTGAGCGCGATGCCGGCGACGGCCGTCGGCAGCGCGAATGGCAGGTCGACCAGCGCATCGACGAGGCGGCGACCCGGGAAGTCGTAACGCGTCAGCGTCCACGCCACGATCAGCCCGAACACGGCGGTGATGACGGCAGCAAGCAGCGAGGCCCCGAAACTGATCCTGAAAGACGCGACCACGCGCGGATTGGTGAGGATGCGCAGCCATTCGTCTGCGCCCAGGTCGAAGGACCGCAGGAACGCCGCCGACAACGGGATCAGCACGATCAGCGACAGGTACGTGACCGTATAGGCCAGCGACAGCCGGAAGCCGGGCAGGACGCGGATCTCGCGTCCGCGTCCTGCCGGGATGGCTGCCGGGGAAACCGCCGTGGTGGCATTCATGTGTTCAGCTCTCCGCGCCGATCAGCGCGCGAAGATCCGGTCGAAGCTGCCGCCATCGGAGAAGTGATCGGCCTGCGCCTTGGTCCAGCCGCCGAACACCTCATCGATCGTGATCAGCGTGATCTTCGGCAACTGCGCCGCGTGCTTTGCCGCGACTTCCGGATCGCGCGGCCGGTAGTAGTGTCTCGCGGCGATGTCCTGTCCTTCCTTCGAGTACAGGTATTTCAGGTAGGCGTCCGCGACCTTGCGCGTGCCGCGCTTGTTGGCGACCTTGTCGACGACCGTCACCGGCGGCTCGGCCAGGATGCTGAGCGAGGGCACGACGATGTCGAACTTGCCGGCGCCGAGCTCCTTCTGCGCGAGCAGCGCCTCGTTCTCCCAGGCGAGCAACACGTCGCCGATACCGCGTTCGACGAAGGTCACCGTCGAGCCGCGCGCACCGGTGTCCAGCACCGGCACATTGGAGAAGATCTTCTTGAGCAGCGCCTCGGCCTTTGCGTCGTTGCCGCCCGGCTGCTTGAGCGCCCAGGCCCAGGCCGCGAGATAGTTCCAGCGCGCGCCGCCCGAGGTCTTCGGGTTCGGCGTCACCACCGCCACGCCCGGCCGCGCCAGGTCGCCCCAGTCGCGGATGTTCTTCGGGTTGCCCTTGCGCACCAGGAACACGATTGTCGAGGTGTACGGCGAGCTGTTGTCCGGTAGTCGCGTCTGCCAGTTGGCCGGGATCAGGCGGCCCTGCTTGCTGAGCGCATCGACGTCGAAGGCGACGGCCAGCGTGACGACGTCCGCTTCCAGGCCATCGACCACGGAGCGGGCCTGCTTACCGGAGCCACCGTGACTCTGGCGCACCGTGACAGTCTCGCCGGTCTGCTTCTTCCAGTGGCTTGCGAATACCTTGTTGTACTCGACGTAGAACTCGCGGGTCGGGTCGTAGGACACGTTGAGCAGAGTAACGTCCTTCGCGTGTGCGAGTGGCGCAGCGACGAACAACGATACGAGGGCGGCGATGCCGGCGCGACGGGTGAGGAGGTACGGATTCTTCATGATGATCGATTCCTGTTTTTGGGCCTGTGACCGGGCCGCTCAGAAGCCCACCTGCAGGCGCGAGAACAACAGTCCTTCAGAGCCCTTGTCGGCGCCATTGGCGGCGCCGCCGTCGAACTTCGTGGTCTCGTAGTTGACGGCGATCTTCAGGTTCCGGGTCAGGTACCAGTTGACGCCAAGGCCGAAGGCTCGCGCCTTGGTGACCGAACTGTTCGGATCGGCGAACGAAGCGCCGCCACCGATGAAGCTATCGTCGTCGAAGTCGATCTGGCTGAAGCGCGCCACGATCTCGATCGCGCCGAAGCCGCCCGCGCCCCAGGGCTTCTTCGGGGCCGGAGACTTGAAGCCGTTGTCCTCGCCGGTGAGGAACCAGCCGGCCTGCACGTGCCAGGCATCGTGCTCGAGCCTGTCGGAAGTCGTGCCGTTCGCCGTCGTGCGGCTGACTTCCTGCGAGACCTGGGTGTACTCGGCCAGCACGCCGAACGGACCGTTGTAGTACCAGCCCTGCGGGGAGAAACGGAACCGCTCGCCATCGGCGAAGGTACCGCTCGCGGCCGGCGTCGGATTCGCGACCGACGCCGTGGGCGCGGCGCGATAGCGGAACAGCGTCTGCTGGCCCGGCGTGCGGTAGGTCGCCAGCAGCGAGCCCGTCGCGTTGCCGGCGCCGACGTTGTCGATGTAGCCGACTGCGACACCCACTCCCAGGCCGCGCAGCGCGAAGCTGTCGGTGTTCTTGAACGGCTGCGCGAACAGCCGCGCGGTGAAGTCCTTGTCATCGTTGTTGTCGACATCGGGCGACGCGTTGCTCTCGCTGCTGCCGCCATCGATGACGCCGTTCTGCACCGCGAAGGCGTAGCTCAGCGCACCGTTCAGCAGCTCACCGCCGATCTGGATGCCGAGATCGCGGTTCGGCACGAAGTTGTTCGCGAGCGATCGCTCGATGAAACGGATGTCCGCCGAACTCTGCAAGCGCTCGAGCCCGAACGGAGCTTTGAACTTGCCGACTGTGACGGCGAACGCCGGGTTCACTTTCACGACCGCGTAGGCATCCTGAATGACGGTCCGGCCGCCGGCGAAGTCCGGCGTGAAGCGGAAATCGACCACGCCACCGATCGTGCCCTCGAAGGTCGGACGCACACGGCGCAGCAGGAAGGACTCGGCCCCTTCGGCCGGCGCGTCGTTGAAGAAGTAGCGGTGATCGGTATGCAGCACTCCGCGCAGCTTGTAGACGCTCCTGCCGTCGGCGCTGGCGAGCGAAAAGCCGCCGGGGCCGGCCTTGATGACCGGCGCGGACTTCGCCTTGGAGGCCGCGTCGGTCGCGGCAAGTTCCAGCTTGCGCTCCAGCACCTTGATGCGCTGATCCTGCTCCTCCGCGGCCGCCGCCGTCGCGGCCTCCGCTGCCGGCTGCTGCTGTTGCTGGAGTTTCTGTTCCAGCGCACGGATGCGCTGGTCCTGCTGCTCGAGGATGTCGCGCCAGTTGGCGGGCGGTGCGTCCGCGCCCTGGGCGACGGCCGGCATCGCGGGAAGGGCCAGCGCGAGTGCGATGGCGGCTGCGAGACTGCGCCCACGAGGACGCAGGACTTGTCGGTTCATGATGGCTCCAGTGCGGTTGGGGTCAGAGTCCGGCGAAGCGATGATCTTCGGCGGCCGCGTCGTCTTGACGGTTTCCCGGTGGCGACAGTGCGAGCAGCACCGGACATCGGGCGGATTCGGTGAACAGCGACAGGTAGTCGGCGCTGAGCCGGCGTTCGAGCCCGGCGGCAGCGGCCTGGATGCCGAGCACGACGAGCACGGGGTCGGTCTGCGCCACCACGGTCTGCACCCAGCCGGGCGTGTCGCCGATGAAGGTGTCCGTGCGCACATCGAGCCCATGCGCGCCGCGCAGCTCGGTGCGCGCATCGAGCAGCTGGCGCTGCGACGCGACCACTTCCGGGCGGCTTGCGGCCGGATTGCGCACCGACACGAAGCTCGCCTCGACCGGCAGATGGCGCAGCACGCTGGACACCAGCGCGAGCAGGTCCGGCCGCGCACGGTCGGCATCGGACTGGATCAGCACGCGGGCGGGCAGGCGCGAGTCCGGCGGCAGCACGAGCAGCCGCTTGGCGCCGGCGCGGACGAGTCGCGCGATGTTCGGGATCGACGCGCGCCCGCTCGGCACGACGACGACGCCGGCCAGCGAGCGCTCATCGAGCCGGGCCTCGGGCTCGATGGGGATGTTGATCGCCCGTGCCTGCATGCTGCGCAGCAGCTGTCCGAGCAGCGGCGCGCCGATCAGCGCGTCGCTGGCCGGGCCCTCGACGGCGTACAGATGGAAGCTGGAGATCGGCGTCGGCAACGCATGGAAGCGGCGGATGCCGAGCGCGACGCGGCGGCCGATGGCGAGCGGCAGCGCGAGCTGCTCGCGCGCCGAGCGAGTGATCTCGACGGTGACCACCGGGCCTTCTCCATCGATGGCCGGCTCGACGCCGCTGCCGTGCTCGAGCTGCACCGTGAGGCGCTCGCTCTGGCCGCCGAACGCGAGCGCGCACACGTGGCCCGACGCGAACACGCGGCTCGACAGCTCGGACGTAGTCGCCGCCACTTCGACGTCCTCCGGCCGCACGACCAGCACGACCTCGCCCGTGGCAGTGGCCGGCGCCGGCCGGAGATCGCCGTTGGCGAGCTGCGCCTGGCCGAGCTGCAGGCCGCGGCGCGAGGCATCGCCGAGGAACAGATTCGCTGCGCCGAGGAAGGTCGCCACGAAACGCGTCGCGGGCTGACGATAGAGCTGCTCCGCGCTGCCGGTCTCGAGCAGGCGCCCCATCTGCATCACGCCGAGTCGGTCGGCGAGCGCAAACGCTTCTTCCTGGTCGTGTGTGACCAGAATGGTGGTCATGCCGATGCGGCGCTGCACTTCGCGTACGGTGGCGCGCAGTTCGACCCGGATCTTCGCATCGAGGGCGCCGAAGGGTTCGTCGAGCAGCAACACCGCAGGCTCGTGCGCGAGCGCACGCGCGACGGCGACGCGCTGCTGCTGGCCGCCGGACAGCTGTCCCGGCAGGCGGTCGTCGAAGCCCTGCAGGTCGACGAGGCGCAGCAGTTCCCTGCGGCGTGCACGGCGTGCGGCCGCCTTGACCCTGCGCACCTTGAGCGCGAACTCGATGTTGTCGGCCACGGTCATGTGGCGGAACAGCGCATAGTGCT
>CAZBTE010000209.1:0-4679 GCA_964494665.1 uncultured Limnobacter sp. | reverse complement strand
GCATCGCGCGCGCCGGCGCGAAGATGGTCACCGCGGTCTCGTGCGCGCAGGTGCCCAAGCTCACGCTGATCATCGGCGGCTCGTTCGGCGCCGGCAACTACGGGATGTGCGGCCGCGGCTACTCGCCGCGTTTCCTGTGGATGTGGCCGAGCGCGCGCATCAGCGTGATGGGCGGCGAGCAGGCAGCGTCGGTGCTCGCCACCGTGCGCCGCGACGCGATCGAAGCGCGCGGCGAAACCTGGAGCGCCGGCGACGAGGAGGCGTTCCGCGCGCCGATCCTCGAACAGTACGAGCGCCAGGGCCATCCCTACTATGCCACCGCGCGGCTGTGGGACGACGGCATCATCGATCCGGTCGACACGCGCATGGTGCTCGGGCTCGGCCTGTCGGCCGCGCTCAACGCGCCGATCCCGGAACCGCGCTTCGGCGTGTTCCGCATGTAGACAAGGCAAGAGGAACCACCACGTGAGCTACGAAACCCTGCTGACGGCGCTGAACCACGGCGTCGCGATCATCCGGCTGAACCGGCCGGACGTGCGCAACGCGCTGAACGAGACGGTGATCGCCGAGTTGACCGACGCGTTCGAGCGCGCGATCGAAGACGACGAGGTGCGTGTGATCCTGCTGGCCGGCGAGGGCAGCGCCTTCTGCGCCGGCGCCGACCTGAACTGGATGAAGCGCGCGCGCGAGTTCACGACCGACGAGAACCGCGCCGACGCCGCGAAGCTGGCGCGGCTGCTGCAGGTGATCAACGACAGTCCGAAGCCCACCATGGCGCGCGTGCACGGCCCGGCCTTCGCCGGCGGCATGGGCCTGGTGGCAGCGTGCGACATCGCGGTGGCGAGCACCGACGCGAAGTTCTGCCTGTCCGAAGTCAAGCTCGGCCTGATTCCCGCGATGATCAGCCCGTACGTGCTGCGCGCGATGGGCGAAGCGCGTGCGCGCCGCTTCTTCCTGACTGCCGAGGTGTTCGAGGCCGCCGAGGCGTACCGCATCGGCTTCGTGCACGAGATCTGCATCCCGGAGGAGCTCGACGGCACCGTCAACCTGCTGCTCGGCCACCTGGTGCAGGGCGGCCCGGCGGCGCTCGCGCAGGCCAAGCGGCTGATCCGCGACGTGGCGGGCCGCCCGATCGACGACGCGCTGATGCACGACATGGCCGCGCGCATCGCCGCGCTGCGCGCCTCCGACGAGGGCCAGGAAGGCATCGCGTCGTTCTTCGAGAAGCGCCGCCCCGCGTGGGTGCCCGCTTCGCAATGACCGGCCCGCGATGACCGGCCCGCAATGAGCGACTGTTCCGCACCGATACGCCCCGCAGGCGGAGACGTTCCATGTTCAGCAAGATCCTGATCGCGAACCGCGGCGAGATCGCCTGCCGCATCGCCGCCAGCGCGCGCCGGCTCGGCATCCGCACCGTGGCGGTGTATTCGGACGCCGACGCGAACGCGCGCCACGTGGCCGCCTGCGACGAGGCGTGGCGCCTCGGGCCGGCGCCGGCACGCGAGTCGTACCTGCGCGCCGACCTGATCCTCGAGATCGCGCAGCGCAGCGGCGCGCAGGCGATCCATCCGGGTTACGGCTTCCTGTCCGAGAACGAGTCCTTCGCGCGTGCGGTCGAGCAGGCCGGCATCGTGTTCGTCGGCCCGCCGGCCGACGCGATCGCCGCGATGGGCAGCAAGTCGGCCGCCAAGGCGCTGATGGCGCGCGCCGGCGTACCTTTGGTGCCCGGCTACCACGGCGATGACCAGGACCCGGTGCTCCTCGCGCACGAAGCCGAACGCATCGGGTTTCCGGTGCTGATCAAGGCCAGCGCCGGCGGCGGTGGCAAGGGCATGCGCATCGTCGAGCGCGCCGACCTCTTCGACGCAATGCTGGCGTCGTGCCAGCGCGAGGCGAAGAACGCGTTCGGCGACGACAGGGTGCTGCTCGAGCGCTACGTCACGCGCCCGCGTCACATCGAGATCCAGGTGTTCGCCGACGCGCATGGCCATTGCATCTACCTGTTCGAGCGCGACTGCTCGGTGCAGCGGCGCCACCAGAAGGTGCTCGAGGAGGCGCCGGCGCCCGGCATGACCGAGCAGCGGCGCCGCGCGATGGGCGAGGCGGCGGTGGCCGCGACGCGCGCGGTGGGCTACGTCGGCGCAGGCACGGTCGAGTTCATTGCCGACCAGGCGGGCGAGTTCTGGTTCATGGAGATGAACACGCGTCTGCAGGTCGAGCACCCGGTCACCGAGATGATCACCGGATTCGACCTGGTCGAATGGCAGCTGCGCGTTGCCGCCGGCCAGCCGCTGCCCGCTACGCAGGAGGCGCTGCGCATCCACGGCCACGCGCTCGAGGCGCGCATCTATGCCGAGAACCCCGACAAGGGCTTCCTGCCGTCGATCGGCACGCTGCGCCACCTGCGCACGCCGTCCGCCGCGGCGTTCTCGCACGTGCTCGAAGGCGCCGCGCCCGACGAACCGGCGGCCGTGCGCATCGACAGCGGCGTGCGCGAGGGCGACGCGATCACCCCGCACTACGACCCGATGATCGCCAAGCTGATCGTCTGGGGACGCGACCGCGATCACGCGCTGGCGCGCATGTCGCAGGCGCTGGCCGGTTTCGAGGTGGTCGGACCGGCGACCAACGTCGGCTTCCTGTCGCGCCTGGTCGCGTGCGACGCCTTCGCGAATGCAGAGCTCGACACCGGGCTGATCGAGCGCGAAAAGACCGTCCTGATGCCCGCGCCGTCTCGCCCCCCGCTGGCGCTGCGCGCGATCGGCGCCGCGGCCGTGCTGGCCGGCGAGCGCGAGGACGCGGCCGCCGAAGCGCGGGCGCGCGGGCGACCCGACCCGTGGGACCTGCGCAACGGCTGGCGCCCTGGCAGCCTGCTACGCCGCACGCTGCCGTTCGAGGCGGCCGGCGAGCGCTGCCCGGTGGAGATCGAATACGCGCCACGCGGCTGGACGGTTCGCGACGGAGACGAGACGATCTGCATCGCAGACGTGCGCTGGGATCCCGTCGAGCGCCGCCTGCGCGGCCTGGTCGGCGAGCGCGCGTTCGAGGCCGGCGCGATGCTCGACGACGAGACGCTGCACCTGTTCACGCCCGACGGGCACCTGACGCTGGGCTACGCGCCGCCGCTCGCGCACGTGGGCGAGGAAGGCGCCGACGATGCGCGGCTCACCGCGCCGATGCCGGGCAAGGTGATCGCGCTGATGGTCGAACGCGGTGCCAAGGTGTCGCGCGGCCAGCCGCTGCTGGTGATGGAGGCGATGAAGATGGAGCACACGATCAGCGCACCGGCCGATGGTGAAGTGGCCGACATTCGCTACGCGGTCGGCGAGCAGGTGCAGGAAGGCGCGCAGTTGATCGAGTTCGCGCCGCGCGGCTGATCGGGCTCGCGCTGCGCGGCTGACGCACCCTGGCCGCGGCGACCCGCCCGCTCCGCACCGATCACGCCACGCGCACCATGTCGATCCGCATCGCGATCACGCACCCCGG
Organism: uncultured Limnobacter sp.; assembly: GCA_964494665.1. Taxonomy (GTDB): domain Bacteria; phylum Pseudomonadota; class Gammaproteobacteria; order Burkholderiales; family Burkholderiaceae_E; genus Zeimonas. The sequence goes on along the minus strand of CAZBTE010000209.1, from coordinate 1,193 downwards.
GCGCAGCACCAGTGCGCGCTGGGTGGCGGCGCTGTCCGCGCACCTGCCGCAGGCGGAGGTGTTCGCGTCGCGCGACGGCGACGGGCCGCTGGCCCACTACGCGGTCGGCTGGATGCCGCCCGACGGCTTCTTCGCCCGCCAGACGCAGCTGCGCGCCTTCTTCAGCGCCGCTGCCGGCGTCGATCACCTGCTCGAGCACCCCGGCCTGCCCGCCGCGCTACCGCTGATCCGTCTCGAGGACGCCGGGATGTGCATGCAGATGGCGCACTATTGCCTGCACGAGGTGCTGCGGCTGCAGCGGCGTAGCGCCGACTTCGAGGCGCAGCAGCGCTCGGCCACGTGGCGCGACCTGCACGTCGAACCGCCGTCGGCGTGGCCGGTGGGCATCGTCGGGCTCGGCGTGCTGGGCACGCAGGTGGCCACGACGATCGCAGCGGCAGGTTTTCCGGTGCGAGGCTATTCGCAGCGTCCCAGGCAGGTCGAGAGTGTCGCGTGCTTCGACGCGTCGCAAGGTCTGCGCGAATTCCTGTCGGGGTGCCGCGTGGCGATCCTGCTGCTGCCGCTGACTCCGGCGTCGACCGACCTGTTCGATGCCGAACGCCTGTCCTGGCTGCCACGCGGCGCGTGGCTGATCAACGTGGCGCGCGGCGGGCTGCTGGTCGAGCAGGCGCTGCTCGATGCGCTCGACCGGGACCAGCTGTCCGGCGCGACGCTCGACGTGTTCCGGCACGAACCGCTGCCGCCGGCGCATCCGTTCTGGGCGCATCCGAAAATCCGCATCACGCCGCACGTGTCGGCGGTCACGCAGGTGGAGGAATCGGCCGCACAGGTCGCCTTGAAGCTGCGCCGCTTCGAGCAGGGGCTGCCGGTCGGCGGAACGGTCGACCGCCAACGCGGCTACTGAGGCTTGGTGCAGGCCAGGGAATCGGCCGGCCGCCCCGATGCGCGGCAGTAGAATCGGAACCATGCGGGGCGGTGCGCCCCGCCGTCCGGAGCCGTCATGGAATTGCCCTCCCGGGTGTTGATCACCGAGGTCGGTCCTCGCGACGGGCTGCAGAACGAAAAGCAGCCGGTCCCGACCGACGTGAAGGTCGAGTTGTGCGAGCGCCTGCTCGACGCCGGCGTGCGCCAGCTCGAAGCCACGTCGTTCGTCTCGCCGAAGTGGGTGCCGCAGATGTCCGACGCCGCCGACG
>CAZBTE010000208.1:0-4696 GCA_964494665.1 uncultured Limnobacter sp. | reverse complement strand
CGAACGCCGCGCCAACTGAAGCGGGGCCGCGCCGGGCTCGCGCGGGCCCGGCGCCCGGACGCCCGGGGCCTCTCCGCTTCGCGGACCTCCGCAACGCGAGGCGCTATAGTCGCGACGATCCGCCCACCCGTGCAGGCATCCGATGCGACGCTTCCTCCTCCCCCTGCTCCTCGCCCCGTTCGTGAGCGCCCAGGCCGAACAGATCGGCGAAGTCGACACCGTCTTCAAGTGGATCGGGCCCGACCACAAGATCGTCGTCGAGGCGCACAACGACCCGAAGGTGCAGGGCATCACCTGCTATACGTCGCGCGCCAAGACCGGGGGCATCAAGGGCGCGCTCGGCGTGGCGGAGGATCGCTCGGAGGCATCGATCGCGTGCCTGCAGGTGGGGCCGATCTCGATTCCGAAGCCGCTGCCCGAGCAGGAAGAAGTGTTCAGCGAGCGCATCAGCCTGGTGTTCAAGCGACTGCGCATCGTGAGGATGGTCGACCGCAAGCGCAACACGCTGGTCTACCTGACCTACGCCGAGCGCCTGATCGAGGGCTCGCCGCAGAATTCGGTGGCCGCAGTGCCGGTGGATCCGGCCACGCCGATTCCGGTGAGATAGCGCAGCGCCGTGCGCATCGGTCTTGCAGCTGCGCTTGCAGCGGCACTCGCGCTGGGCGCCTGCGCGTCGGGGGTCGGGGCCCGCATCGAACCTGCAGAGCCTGCGCGCGAAGCGCGCGCACCGAGCCTGCCGTATCGCGCCACCGGCAACGAGCCGGGTTGGCGGCTCGACATCACCGCGGGCACGATGGCGCTGCGCGCCGACTACGGTCGCACGCGCATCGAGGCGCCCACGCCGGTCGCAGAGTCCGGCGACGGCTACACGCGCTTTCGCGCGCCGGCGGCTGGCGCGGACCTCGTCGCGACGCTGTTCGAACGGCGCTGCGTCGACACGATGACCGGCATGCCGTATCCGAATGCCGTCACGGTCGTCCATGCGGGCCGCACGCTGAGCGGGTGCGGTGGCGACCCGGCGACGCTGCTTCAGGGCGCCGAATGGGTGGTCGAAGACCTGCGCGGCGCGGGTATCGTCGATCGCTCGCGCGCAACCCTCGCCTTCGCGGCTGATGGTCGCGTGTCGGGGCGAGGTTCGTGCAACCGCTACACCGCGTCGTATTCGCTGACCGGCGAGGGCATGACGATCTCTGCGCCGGCCTCGACGCGGATGGCCTGCGCACCGGCGCTGATGCAGCAGGAGCAGCGGTTCTTCGACCTGCTGGCGCAGGTGCGCCGGTTCGCGTTCGGCGCCGGCGGCGCGCTGGTGCTGCACGCCGCCGACGGCGGCACGATCACGGCACGGCGGCCGTAGCGCGCTTTCCGAAGCGACCCGGCGAAGCGGCTCAGGTTCGCAGCACGCTCGCCGGGCGGAACGGGTCGTCCGCCGCCGCGTCGCCGAGCCATTCGTAGATCGCGGCCAGCGCGCGTTCCTCGTTGGGAAAGATGCGCGGCTGGCCGATCTGGTCGAACAGTCCGGTATTGCGCATGACGTCGAGCACCTGTTTCTTCAGGCCCGAGAAGACGAGCTTGACGCCGACGGCGGCCAGCCGCAGGTCCAGGCTCTTGATGGTTTCCTCGCCGGAGGCGTCGAGCTGGTTGATGCCGTCGCCGACCACGAGCAGGTACTTCGCCTTCGGGTGCTCGGCGATCGCTTCGAGCAGCATGTCCTCGAAGTAGGCGACGTTGGCGAAATACAGCTGGCCGTCGAAGCGCACCGCGACCACGTGCTCGCTGGTGGGAAGATGGGGATTGACCTTGATGTCGCGCAGTGTGCCGTCCGCGTAGCGGCCCAGCCTCGCCACGCGCGGGCGCATCGTCTTGTACAGGAACAGCATCAGCGCCAGCGCGGTGCCCATGATGATGCCCTTGTCGAGGTGCGGCGCGGCGACGAGGGTGGCGACGAAGGTGGCGATCGCCGTGATGCCGTCGGCGCGGCTGGCCTTCCATGCGTGGCGGATCGCCGCCGGCGTGATCAGCGTGGTGACCGCCAGAATGATGATCATGGCCAGCGTCGACTGCGGCAGGTAGTACAGGTACGGCGTGAGGAACAGCAGCGTGAGCGCCACGAACAGGCCGTTGAATACCATCGCGAAGCCGGTCTGCGCGCCGGCCTGCAGGTTGATCGCCGAGCCGGTGAACGATCCGCAGGCCGGATACGCCTGGAAGAACGCGCCACCGAAGTTGGCCAGGCCCTGGCCGATCAGCTCCTGGTTGGGGTTGATGCGCTGGCGCGACTTCGCGGCCATGGCCTTGGCCATCGAAATCGATTCCATGAACGCCACCAGCGCGATCACCAGCGCGGCCGAGAACAGCGCCAGCACGGCATCCAGGCTCAGCGTGGGCACGCGCAGCGACGGCAGCCCTTCGGGCACGACGCCGACCACCTCGCCGCCGCCGACCAGGCGCAGCTCGCCCGGCGTAATGCGGGCAATGCGCCAGTAGCGACCGTCGGTGGTCACGCCCTCGGGCGCCGTGTCGGCGAGATAGAGCCGCTTCGATTCGCCCGCGCCCGTTTCGGCCAGCTCGAATTCAAGCTTGCGCAGGTGTTGCTGCCGCTCCTTGTTGCGGGTTTCCAGCGTCCCGGCGTCGAGCTTGAGCAGGTCGATGCGATAGCGAAGCTCGGCTGCGCCGCGCGCATCCTGCTCCTTTTCGAGCGCGCGCAGCCGGGTGCCGAGCGAGGTGCTCTCGGCGCGCATGGTCTCGATGCGCTGCTGGGCTGAGACGAAGGCGGCCACCGTCTCGCGCGTCGGCGCGTCGGCGATCGCCTCGGGCGCGACGTTGGTGCGGTGCTCGAACCCGACCAGGTAGCTCGTCAGCGTGGTGATCGCCACCGCGATCAGCACGCTCATCTTCGATAGCGGCGCGACGCGCTTCAGCCCCAGCATCAGCAGCAGCGAGAACGCGGCCATCGCCAACGTCGGCAGGTGCGCGTGCGGCAGGTAGCCCAGCATCTCCCAGATGTCGGCCAGGAACGAGTCGCTGCGCCCCTTCGGGATGCCGAGCAGCTTGTCGAGCTGCGACAGCGCGATGATGATCGCGGCCGCGTTCATGAAGCCGAGGATCACCGGATGCGAGACGAAGTTGACGATCGTGCCGAGCTTCAGCGCGCCCAGGCTCAGCTGGATCACGCCGACCATCAGCGTGAGGAGCAGCACGAGACCCACGTACTCCTCGGTGTACGGAACCGCGAGCGGGGCGAGTGCTGCGGCGGTCATCAACGAAATGACCGCGACCGGACCGGTGGCCAGCTGGCGCGACGAACCCCACAGCGCGCCGATGAAGGCTGGCACGAACGCGGTGTACAGGCCGAAATAGACGGGCAGCCCGGCGAGCTGCGCGTAGGCCATCGCCTTGGGAACCAGCACCAGCGCGCCGGTGATGCCGGCGATCAGGTCGGCGCGCAGGATCGCCGGATGGATCGGGAACCAGGCAAGGAATGGAAAGAGCCGCAACAACCAGGAACGAGCCATGGAACAGGAGTATAGGGGTTACTCCCAGCGGTGCGTGTAGGTCAGCCCCACGAAGGTGACGTTCTGCCTGTGCTGCTGGGTCAGCGTGGTGTTGTCGCTGAACAGGAACGGCGTGCCGTCGTAGCCGTACGACCAGTCGTTGAAGCGCGCGCGATGGTGGATCAGGTCCAGGCGCACCGACGAGGTCTTCGAGAGCGTGTAGCGGCCGAACAGCCTGATCTCGGTGGTGCGGAACACGATGTCGGGCAACCCGCCGGTCGCGGCCAGCAGTGCCGCACTGCCGAAGCTGGCGGTGGTGTCGAGCGTCTGTGCGTATTCGTTGCGATCTTCGAAGAACGACAGCGTGCCGCCGACCTCGATCTTGCCGGTCGGCCTGCCCACGGCACCGATGCCGACGCTGGTGCTGTCGTTGTCGAACGCCATCACGTAGCCGTCCGGCCGCGACTGCGCCAGCGTCTGGTTGCCGCGCGACAGGTAGCCATTCAGCGTCCATCGCGCCGACAGCAGGTAGTCCCAATCGAGGCTCAAGGTGTCCATGCCTGAGCGCCGCAACCCGTAGTTGCTCGGCGAGGAGAACCGGTCGCGGCCGCTGTCGAGACCGACCTGCAGCGTCAGCGCATCGCTCGGTTGCCACACCGCGGATACGCGCACCTTGTCGCGTCGCCGATCGGCCAGCGACGGCATGAAGGTCGCCGTGCTGGTGATGATCGCGCCCGGTGCGACCGGCGAAACCCCCTGCACCGCGTTGGGCCACAGCCACGCCGAACCATCGCGGCGGCTGGTCACGAAGCTGATTGCGCCGCTCACGTTGTCGGACATGCGGCGCCGCAGCTCGGCGCGATAGCCGATCTCCTCGGTCTTCTGGCGCAGGGCGCTGATGCCGGAGACCGTGCTGGTCGGCGTGAATGCGCCGCGATCGATCGTTTCGTAGTCGGCGCCCAGCGCGCCGCGGTAGTCGGGCGTGAACTGGTAGCTCGCCTGCAGCTTGCCGCGCGTCTTCGTGTACGGGTAGCGCCGGTTGGTGTAGGTGGCCAGCCCCTCGACGTTGTACAGCGCGAGCGGGGTCTTGTCGTCGCGGTCCTCGTGGCGCATCTCGGCCAGCAGCGACAGCTTCGGCATCGGGCGCGACGTGATCCCGACCTGCGCGAGCGTGGTGTCGACCCGTCCGTCGAGGTTCGTGGCGC
>CAZBTE010000207.1:0-4707 GCA_964494665.1 uncultured Limnobacter sp. | reverse complement strand
GGCGATCTGTCCGAGCGCAGCGGGCGCAGCCCGCGAAGCGAGTTTCGCCGCGCGACCCCGGAACGAGCAGCGCAGGGGAGTCGGTGCGAAGCACCGACCGCCGCAACCATCGCGCCGCCCAGCCCGCCGCTGCGCCCAAGCGCGACCGCCCAGGGCCCGCGCCCACACAGGGCCCCTACGCGCCTGCCGCGAACGCGCCAACCCAGGCAAGGGCGCACGCAAGCCGGAAACCGCGTCATCCGCGCGCACCCAGTGCGTCGAGCAGGCGCTGGTGAATGCCCCCGAAGGCCCCGTTGCTCATCACGAGCACGGTGTCCCCCGGGCGCGCCGCCGCGACGATCGCGTCCACCAGCCGCCCGAGGTCGGCCTCGACCAGCACCCGCTCGCCCAGTGGAGCGAGCGCCGCGGCCACGTCCCAGCCGACTCCGCCGCTGTAGCAGAACACCCGATCGGACTCGCGCAGGCTGTCCGGCAACTGGGCGGCCATCGTGCCCAGCTTCATCGTGTTCGAGCGCGGCTCGAGCACCGCGAGAATGCGCGCGCCGGCGCCCAGGCGCTCGCGCAGCCCCGACACGGTGGTGGCGATGGCAGTGGGATGGTGCGCGAAGTCGTCGATCACGGCCACCCCGCCCGCCTCGCCGCGCAGCTCCATGCGGCGGCGCACGCCAGCGAAGTCCGCCAGCGCCTCGATTGCCTGCACCGGGTCGACGCCTGCGTGCCGCGCGGCGGCGATTGCCGCCAGCGCGTTGGCACGGCTGTGCGCGCCGGGCATCGCCAGGCTGCAGCGGCCCAACCGTCGCGGGCCGACGCACACGTCGAAGCCGGTGGCATCGGCCTGCTCTTCGACACGGTCAGCGTGCCAGCCGTCCGGCGACTGGAAGTCTTCGCGCTCGCTCCACAGGCCGCGGGCCAGCACCCGCTCGAGCGCCGGTTCGGCGGCGTTGACCACGAGCCGCCCATTGCGCGGAACGGTACGCACGAGATGGTGAAATTGCGTCTCGATCGCTGCCAGATCCGGAAAGATGTCGGCATGATCGAATTCGAGGTTATTCAGTACCGCGGTCCGCGGCCGGTAGTGCACGAACTTCGATCGCTTGTCGAAGAACGCGGTGTCGTATTCGTCGGCCTCGATCACGAACAACTCGTCTTCGCCCAGCCGCGCCGAGACCGGGAAGTTGCCCGGCACCCCGCCGATCAGGAAGCCCGGTCGACGACCCGACGCCTCCAGAATCCAGGCCAGCATCGACGCAGTCGTGGTCTTGCCGTGCGTCCCTGCGACAGCGAGCACCCACTTTCGGGCAAGCACATGATCGGCGAGCCATTGCGGCCCCGAAACGTAGCGTTCGCGGGCGTCGAGAATGGCTTCGATGAGCGGATTGCCGCGTGTGACCACGTTGCCCACCACCCAAAGGTCGGCACCGATGGCGAGTTGTGCGGCGTCGTAACCCTCGATCAGGTCGATCCCCAGCGCACGCAGCTGGTCGCTCATCGGCGGGTAGACGTTGGCGTCACAGCCGGTCACGCGATGGCCGGCCGCGCTGGCGATCGCCGCGATGCCACCCATGAACGTGCCGCAGATGCCGAGGATGTGGATGTGCATCGGAGCGATAATGGCGAGCCACCGGATTCTACAGACATGCACGAAGCTTCCGACCCGCTGCGCCTGGAAGTCGCGGCCGTCGCCGCACGACTCATCGCCGACGCAGGCCATGACTACGCAACCGCCAAGAAGAAGGCCCTGCGCCAGGTGCTGGGCGACGGGTCGGTGCCGAAGCGCTCGGTGCCCGACAACGACGAGATCGACGCGGCGCTTCGCGAGCACCTGGAGCTGTTCGACGACGAGCACGCGTCGCGCGTCGCGCGGCGTCGGCGCATCGCCGCGGCGCTGATGCAGCGGCTGCAGGGTTTCCACCCCTACGTGACCGGCGCGGTGTGGAAGGGCGTCGTGACCGAACACGCCCCGATCCACCTGCAGCTGTTCCATGACAACCCCAAGGACGTCGAGATCCAGCTGCTCAACGACGGCGTGGACTTCGACGTCTCGACCGTGCCCCATTTTCGCAGCGGCAAGGAAGTCGAGGCGCTCGCGTTCTGGTTCGACGACGCACCGGTGCTGTTGTCGCTGTACGACCACGACGACCTGCGCGGGGCGTTGCGCGGCGGGATCTCCGGCGCCGAGCGCGGCGACCGCCAGGCGCTGCTCGGGCGACTCGCGGAGGCCGCATGAACCGCCGTCACTGGCTGGCCGTAGGCGCGATCGCGCTGGGTTTCGGCGGATTCGGCGCGTGGGTCGGGTCGCGCCGCTACACGGTCGACAGCGCCGAGGCAGCTGCGGTCGACCTGCTGTTCGGCCTCACCTTGCCCGACGTGGAGGCTGCTCCGGTTGCGCTGAAGCAGTGGCGCGGCCAACCGCTGCTGGTGAACTTCTGGGCCACCTGGTGCCCGCCGTGCGTCGAAGAGATGCCGGAATTGAGCGAGTTCGACGTCGAGTTCCGCCCTCGCGGCCTGCGTACCGTCGGGATCGGGATCGATTCTGCGGACAACGTCCGCCAATTTTCAGAAAAGATGCCGATGAGTTATCCTTTGCTCGTTGCCGGCACCAGCGGCGTCGAGTTGGTGCGACGTTTCGGCAACACCGCCGGGGCCCTTCCGTACAGCGTCCTGATCGACCGTGACGGCCGCATCACCTGGCGCATGCTCGGGCGCTTCAAGACCGCCGCCTTGCGCGAGGCGATTCTCGCAGTGGTCTGATCGGGCGTCGTGCCGGCGCCGCAAAGTTGCGTCGCACTGGCGTTCTTCGGACAAAAGGCGTATAAATGCGCCCAACTTCCGATAACGTCCATTTATCAGGCAACAACACGCAGATGTCCAAATTGCTGTGGACGGTTCACGGACCGAATCTGAACCTGCTCGGAAGCCGTGAGCCGGACGTGTACGGCACCACCACGCTGGCGCAGATCGACGCCGAACTCGCAAAGATCGCCAAGGCCCACGGCCATCGGCTGGAGTGCTTCCAGTCCAACCACGAAGGTGCGCTGGTCGATCGCATCCAGTCCGCGCCGCGTGCGGGCGTCGACTACATCGTGATCAATCCGGCGGCGTTCACGCACACCAGCGTGGCACTGCGCGATGCGCTGGCAGCGATTGCGATCCCCTTCATCGAAGTGCACCTGTCGAACGTCCACCGCCGTGAACCGTTCCGGCACCACTCCTTTCTGTCCGATCTCGCGGCCGGCGTCATCGTCGGCCTCGGACCGATCGGCTACCGGCTCGCACTGCAGGCGGCAATCGAGGCGCTGCGCGCGGCCGAATCCGTAGCGGCGCCACGCCGCCCGAACAAAGGTTGAACCCATGGATTTGCGCAAACTGAAGACCCTGATCGACCTGGTGGCCGAATCGGGCATCTCCGAGCTGGAAATCACCGAGGGCGACGGCAAGGTGCGCATCGTCAAGAGCCCGCCCGCGCCGGTGCTGATGCACGCGCCGCTTTCACAGATGCCCGCCGCCGCGCCGCTTGCGTCTGCGCCTCCTGCCGCCACGGCGCCCGCTGCGGCCGCCACCGCGGCGCCCGAGCAGCCGAGCGGACACATCGTCAAGTCGCCGATGGTCGGCACGTTCTACCGCTCGGCGCAACCGGGCGCCGACCCGTTCGTGGCAGTCGGCAGCCAGGTCAAGGAAGGCGACACGCTGTGCATCATCGAGGCGATGAAGCTGATGAACGAAATCGAAGCCGACAAGAGCGGCACGATCAGGGCAGTTCTCGCCGAGAACGGCTCGCCGGTGGAGTTCGGGCAGCCGCTGTTCGTGATCGAATGACATGTTCGAAAAGATCCTGATCGCCAACCGCGGCGAGATCGCGCTGCGCGTCCAGCGGGCCTGTCGCGAACTGGGCATCAAGACGGTGGTCGTGCACTCGCAGGCCGACACCGAGGCCAAGTACGTGAAGCTTGCCGATGAATCGGTGTGCATCGGCCCACCGCCGTCGCGCGACAGCTACCTGAACGTGCCGGCGATCATCAGCGCCGCCGAGGTCACCGATGCCGAGGCGATCCATCCGGGCTACGGCTTCCTGTCCGAGAACGCCGACTTCGCCGAGCGCGTCGAGAAGAGCGGATTCGTCTTCATCGGGCCGCGCCCCGACTCGATCCGGCTGATGGGCGACAAGGTGTCGGCCAAGGAAGCGATGATCAAGGCCGGCGTGCCGGTGGTGCCGGGCTCCGAGGGCGCGTTGCCCGACGATCCGAAGGAGGTCTCGCGCATCGCGCGCTCGATCGGCTACCCGGTCATCGTCAAGGCAGCCGGCGGCGGCGGCGGGCGCGGCATGCGGGTCGTGCACACCGAGGCGGCGCTGCCCAACGCGGTGGCGATGACCCGCAGCGAAGCACAGGCCGCCTTCAACAACCCGTCGGTCTACCTCGAGAAGTTCCTCGAGAACCCCCGCCACATCGAGATCCAGGTACTGGCCGACGAATACCGCAACGCGGTGTACCTCGGCGAACGCGACTGCTCGATGCAGCGCCGCCACCAGAAGATCCTCGAGGAGGGCCCGGCGCCCGGCATCAGCAGGCGCTTGCTCGACCGCATCGGTACGCGCTGCGCCGATGCCTGCCGCAAGATCGGCTACCGCGGTGCCGGCACGTTCGAGTTCCTGTACGAGAACGGCGAGTTCTTCTTCATCGAGATGAACACCCGCGTCCAGGTCGAGCA
>CAZBTE010000206.1:0-4710 GCA_964494665.1 uncultured Limnobacter sp. | reverse complement strand
CCCATCTGGATGTAGCCGGTCGGGCAGACGTCGGCGCAGATGTGGCAGCCGATGCAGCGGTCGTAGTCGGTGTACACGTACCGGCCCATCGTCGCTTCCTTCTTCGGCACCCGCTTGACCGCGGTCTGCGGGCAGTAGACCACGCAGTTGTCGCACTCGAAGCACTGGCCGCAGCTCATGCAACGCTTGGCCTCGGCGATCGCCTCGGCCTCGCTCAGCGCTTCGATGCGCTCCTCGAAGTTGCCGAGCGCACTCTGCTTCGTCAGCGTGATGAACTTGCGCTTGACCCGCGGCGTATAGCCGAAGTGCCCGAGGAAGAGCTCCGTGTGCGGGATCACGTAGCGCTCGGAACGGTTGTCGTAGTTGTGAATCGCGCCCTTGCTCTTGTCGGTGCCCCAGGTCGGTTCGCCGATCTCGCCGACTTCGAGGCCGCGCTCGATGTACTTGCGCATCAGGTCGAAGGCATGTACGTCGATCTTCGGGCGCTTGCCGAGCTCCTCGCCCGACAGGAACCGGTCGATGCCGTCCGCGGCGATCGCGCCGTGGCCGATCGCGGTGGTCAGCAGGTGGGGCCGGATCACGTCGCCGCCGGCGAAGACCCCGGGTTGGTCCTTCACCTGGTAGCTGCGGTCGGCGTTGACCGCGCCGCGGCCGTTGTCGAATACCTCGAGCCCGGTGAAGTCGACCGCCTGGCCGATCGCCGAGACGATCAGGTCGGCGGGGATGTCCTCTTCGGTGCCCTCGATGACCTTGATGTCGAGCTTGCCGCCGGCCATCTTCGCTTCGCACTGCGCCACGCGCAGCGCGGTCGCGCGACCGTCGGGGCCCTTGATCACTCCCAGCGGCACGAGGCCACCGCGGATCAGGATGTCCTCGGCCTGCGCCTGCTCGATCTCGTGCTTGTTGGCCTGCATCTTCTCGACCGGGAACACCGACGTCAGCACGACTTCGGCACCCTGCTTGGCCGATACGTCGGCGACGTCCTGTGCCATGTGGCCCGCGATCGCCGACTCGAAGTCGGTTGGCCTGGAGTCGGCCAGGTGCCCCAGCCGGCGCGCGACCGTGGCCACGTCGATCGAAGTGTCGCCGCCGCCGACCACCACGACGCGCTTGCCGACGTGGCGCAGCCGCCCGTCGTTGAACGCGCGCAGGAACGCGGTCGCGGTGACCACGTTCGGCGCTTCACCGTCCTTCACCGGCAGTGCGCGGCCCCCCTGTGCGCCCAGGCCGAGGAACACGGCGTCGAAGTCCTGGCGAAGCTGGTCCATCGTCACGTCGGTGCCGACGCGGCACTTCATGCGCGTCTCGACGCCGAGTTCGAGGATGCGGTTGATCTCGGTGTCGAGCACTTCGCGCGGCGTGCGAAAGCCCGGGATCCCGTAGCGCATCATGCCGCCCAGGTGCTCGTGCTCGTCGAAGATCGTGACCGCGTGGCCCTTGAGCGCCAGCTGGTAGGCGACCGACAGGCCGGCAGGCCCGCCGCCGATCACCGCGACCTTCTTGCCGGTCGAGTGCTCGGGCTTGACGTACTTCAGGCCGTTGGTGTTGGCGTAGTCGCCGAGGAAGTGCTCGACCGAGTTGATGCCGACGTGGTCTTCGAGCGCGTTGCGGTTGCAGCCGGTCTCGCACGGGGCGGGACAGACCCTGCCCATCACCGACGGGAACGGATTGGCCTCGGTCAGGCGACGCCACGCGTATTCCTGCCACGGCATGCCTGCCGGCGGCTTCTCGATGCCGCGGACGATGTTCAGGTAGCCGCGGATGTCCTCGCCCGACGGGCAGCTTCCCTGGCACGGCGGCGTCGACTGGATGTAGGTCGGGCACTTGTGCGAGTGATCGGCGTCGAAGATTTTCTGGCGGAAATCCTTCCACGTGTGATCGCCGTCCTTGAAGCGCCGGTAGTTGGTTTTCTCGACCGGTTGATCAGCGTTCGTCGACATTGTGCGTGTTCCCCGAAGCAGTAGTCGGATGGCGCGTCAGGATTTCGCGCCCAGCCGGATTGCGGTGCTCACCAGCTGGTGCACGCCGCCCACCATTCCCATCTTGAAGCCGTAGTACGGCAACACCTTCGTGAACTGCGCCTTGCAGATCGCGCAGATCGTCGCCATGAAGTTGACCCCATGCTCCTTCACGACGCGATCGAGCGACTCCATGCGGGGCAGGGCACCCTTGACCCGCAGGTCGAGCAATTCGTCGGTGAGCACGCCGCCGCCGCCGCCGCAGCAGAACGTCTGTTCGTGCGTCGTGCCGGGCGCCATCTCGTGGAAGCGGTTGACCGTGGCGCGGATGATCGCGCGCGGGATCTCGAACTGGCCACCCGGCATGTCGCCCATCCGCGAGGCGCGCGCGACGTTGCAGCTGTCGTGGAAGGTGACGACGCGGTGGTCGTTGGCTTCCTTGTCGAGCGTCAGTGCGCCGCGCTGGATGAGATCCCAGGTGAACTCGCAGATGTGCATCGGCTGCCGGTAGCGCATGTCGAGCTGGCTCTGCAGCTGCACCGCGAAGGGGTCTTTCGCGCCCGCTCCGATTCCGGCGAGCGTGTTCCAGAAGCTGTAGGCGACGCGCCAGGCATGGCCGCATTCGCCGACGACGATGCGTTTGACGCCCAGGTCGAGCGCCGCCTCGCGGATGCGCAGCGCGATCGTGCGCATCTGGTCGTAGTTGCCGATGAACATCCCGAAGTTGGCGGCCTCGGACGCATGCGACGACATCGTCCAGCTGACTCCGGCGGCATGGAACACCTTGCCGTAGCCGATCAGGCTCTCGACGTGGGGCTCGGCAAAGAAGTCCGCCGACGGGGTGATCAGCAGCACCTCGGCGCCCTTCTGGTCGAGCGGATAGCGCACGTCGACGCCGGTCTCTTCCTTGACGTCTTCCTCGAGCCCCTCGAGCGTGTCGACGAGCGCCGGGCCGGGCAGCCCGAGGTTGTTGCCGATCCGGTGGACCTTGCCGATGATCTCGTTCGAGTACTTCTGGCCGTAACCGACCGCGTCGAGGATCTCGCGCCCGGCCATCGTGATCTCGGCGGTGTCGATGCCGTACGGGCAGAACACCGAGCAGCGCCTGCATTCCGAGCACTGGTTGTAGTAGGTGTACCACTCGTCGAGCACTTCGCGCGTGAGGTCGCGCGCGCCGACGAGTTTCGGCACCAGCTTGCCCGCCAGCGTGAAGTAGCGCCGATAGACGCTGCGCATCAGGTCCTGGCGCGCCACCGGCATGTTCTTCGGGTCGCCGGTGCCGAGGAAGTAGTGGCACTTGTCGGTGCACGAGCCGCAATGCACGCAGGCGTCGAGATAGACCTTGAGCGAGCGGTAGCGCTGGAGCAGCGTGCCCATGTGCGCGATCGCCTTGTCGTGCACCGCCGGCCAGTCGTCGGAAACCTTGCCCGGAAAGCCGAGCGCCTCGTTCATCTTCTCGGCGGCCAGGTACGGGCGGCTCGTGGCCATCGCGTCCGGCACGATCGCCGGCGACACCTCCGGGAACTCGCGCAGCGCGGGTGCCTTGACTTCGGCGGCCATCGCTCAGCGCTCCTCGAGGCGCGCGGCCCACGGCGCCAAGTGCCGCGACTCGCGTGGGTTGTCGACCTGGTTGCGCGAGGGCGAGAAGAATACCCCCGGCGCGTGCAGCAGCTTGGAGAACGGAAAGACGATCATCAGCGCGGCAACCAGCAGCAGGTGCAGGTAGAGCGGGGCGCTGGCCGGCAGCGGCTGCCAGTCGAACACCATCAGGCCGAGGAAGAACGCCTTCACGCCGACGATGTCGGTGTGGAACAGGTACTTCATCGACAGGCCCGAGGCGGCGATCGCCAGCAGCAGCGCGAGCATCAGGTGGTCGGAGGGCGTGGAGATGTAGCGCACCCGCTCGACCAGGAAGCGGCGCGCCCACAGCCCGGCCAGGCCCGCCACCATTGCGAACGCGGCGTACAGGCCGAACGGTTGCACGAACGCAACCCAGCCCCACACCGGTTCGGTGAAATAGCGCAGGTGGCGCGCCAGCACCAGTGCGAGGCTGACGTGGAACACCCAGCCGAACGCCCAGGTCCAGAGGTTGCCCTTGAACAGGCTCTCGAAGAAGACCACCTCGCGCAGCATGCGCAGCGTCACGCCGCCGCCGGTGACGGGCGCCGGTGTCGTCGGGATCTTCAGCGGCGCCGGCGTGCGGGCGTAGTCAACGATGCGCACCACCAGACCGGCCGCGAGGACCACGGCCGCGAAGTAGAACAGCAGCGCGAAGAACACCGTCAGCGCCGGCATGTGTCTCCTCCTGGCAGCGGCGGTCGGTCCGGTCCGCACGGCGCGCGGCGCGGACCTCGCCGGTCCTGCGCCGCCGCGCCCGCGGCGCTCAGCTCAGACGCAGCCGGTTGGCTTGGGCAGGCCGGCGATCTTGCAGGCCTGCTTGGCGGGTCCGTAGGGAAACAGCTCGTACAGGTACTGGCTGTTGCCCTTGTCCGGACCGAGCTTCTTGCCGATGGCCTTGGTGAGCACCCGCACGGCCGGAGCGATCTGGAATTCGTCGTAGTACTCGCGCAGGAAGTTGACCACTTCCCAGTGCGAGTCGCTCATCTCGATGCTCTCGGCCTTGGCGATTTCGCCGGCGACGTTCTCGTCCCAGTCGGACAGGTTGACGAGGTAGCCTTCCTCGTCGGTTTCGATGGACTTGCCTTGGACGTCGAGAGTGGGCATTTCAGTCTCCCCTGGATATGCCTGGATG
>CAZBTE010000205.1:0-4735 GCA_964494665.1 uncultured Limnobacter sp. | reverse complement strand
CGGCGGCTGCAGGAACTGGCCGGCGACGTGCGCACCGGGCGCACACCCGACGTGCAGGAGTTCGCTCGCGCCGTCGACGAGATCGTCGACAGCATGATCGACAACCCCGATGCGCTGATGTGGGTGGCGTGGACCAGCGAGGACGGGCAGTCCGGTCCGCGCCACGCCCAACTGCACGGCCTGAAGGTCGCGCTGTTCCTGGTTGCGCTCGGGCGCCAGCTCGGGCTGCCGCGGCGCGAGCTGGCGCACCTGGGCACCATCGGCATGCTCGCCGACATCGGCAAGAGCCGGCTGCCGCAGGCCCTGCTCGAGAAGCCCGGCATGCTCACGCCCTCGGAATACAACGTGGTGAAGGAGCACGTGCGCCTGGGCCTCGAGGCACTGTGCCAGAACATGCGCCTGGCACCGGCGGTCGAGCAAGGCATCGCCCAGCACCACGAACGGCTCGACGGCTCCGGCTACCCGAAAGGGCTGAAGGGCGACGAGATCGGCGTCTACGGGCGCATGGCCGCAATCGCCGACACCTTCGCCGCACTGATCGCCGTGCGTCCCTACGCCAACGCCTGGGCGCCGCAGGATGCGCTGATGAGCCTGTATGAATGGGCAGGCTGCTCGTTCGACGAACCGCTGGTCGAGCAGTTCGTGCAGGCGATCGGACTGTTCCCGGTCGGCAGCCTGGTCGAGCTGTCCAGCGGAGAACTGGCGGTGGTGCGTGCACACAATCGCGCTCGCCGCCTCGAACCGCGCGTGACGGTGCTCACCGGCACCGACAAGTCGCCGTGCACGCCATTCGAGCGCGACCTCGCGGCGCGGTCGAAGGACCGCGAGCACCGCAGGATCCGGGTCGTGCGGGGGCTGGCGGTCGGCGCCTACGGGCTTCGCGCGGAGGGATCGTCCGCGCAGCCGGCCAGCGACAGCGACAGCGACAGCGAAGCCTGACGCGGCTCAGGAGCAGGCGGCGGCGTCGGTCACGATGGTGCGCGTCTCGGTAACGATCGCGCCGAGCCGCCGATCGTGCGCCATCGGCACGAACCCGTCGATCTGGCACGCGTCATAGGCAACGCCGATCGACGCAACGGGTCGCTCGCCCAGCGTGCGGTCGTAGTATCCGCCGCCGTAGCCGAGCCGCCAGCCGCGCGCATCGAAACCCACGCAGGGCGCGATCAGCAGCGTGGGGCACAGCGGCTCGAAGGGCTCGGGAACCGCGATGCCGAACACGTCCTCGCGCATCGGCGCACCGGGTCGCCAGCGTCCGAACTCCAGCGCGCGTTCACTGCCGGCCACGCGCGGCAGCGCGATCGTGCGTCCGCCAGCGTGCCATCGCGCCATCGCCTCGCGCAGATCGGGCTCGCTGCGCACCGGCCAGAACGCAGCCAGCACCAGGTGCTCGCCGAGCGTGCATGCGTCGAGCAACGCCTGCACGCGTGCGGCGATCGCGACGTCGGCCGCGCGGCGGACATCCGGCGCCATCGATCGACGACGCGCGATCAGCGTGTTGCGCGCCTCACCACGCGCGGCTTCGGCGTCGGAGGCGCGTGGTATGCTCGACGCGGGTTGTAGCTTCCTGTCGTTCATGCAGCGATCGCTGCGGTGGTGCGTGTCGTGGTTGTGAGTCGTCGGCAATGAAACACCGGATTGCCCTTGCCGCGATTGTAGGTCTGATCGGGCTGTCCGTTCTGGCGCCGGCGCAGGCCAGCAAGCGCGCGCCCGCACGCGCGGTCGCAACGGCGATGAGCAGCGACGAGGCGCTGGTGGCCGCGCGCGAAGCCTTCGCCGCGAACGATCCGGTGCGCTTCCACGCTGCGGCAGCGAGGGCGCGCGACCATTCGCTCGCCGAGTACCTCGAATTCTGGGCCTTGCGCCTGCGTCTGCAGCCACCGCACGCCGACGTCGCGACCGGCGTGGCCGACCCCGAGATCAGGCGTTTCCTCGATCGCCACGCCGGCACCATCGTCGCCGACCTGATGCGCCGCGACTGGATGATCGACCTCGCGCGGCGTGGCGACTGGGCCAGCTTCGATGCCGAGCACGCGAAGTGGGTGCTGCACGACGACGACGACGTTCACTGCTACGCGCTGCTCGGGCGCATCGAGCGCGGCGAGGACGCCGCCTTCGAAGCCCGCTCCCGCCTGTTCACGGTGCGCAAGCACGGCGACGGTTGCAGCGCGCTGCTCGACCGGCTGGCGGGCTCGGGCGCGCTGACGCGCGCAGACCTGCGCGAGCGCCTGCTCGTCGCGCTGGAAACCAACTCGGCCGACATCGTGCGACAGGTCGGCGCGCTGCTCGGCCTGGATGGCGCCGACGTCGAATTCGCGCTGTCCCGGCCGGCCAGGGTGCTGGCCACCCCCCACAGCCGTGAAATCAGCCTCATCGCACTCTCGCGCCTGGCCCGCAGCGACCCGCCTGCTGCGGCAGCACGCCTGCGCGGCGGCGTGAGCGGACTCACCGGCCCCGACCGCGACTTTGCCTGGTCGCAGATCGCCGCCGCGGGCATGCGGCGCCTGGCGCCCGAGTCGCTCGACTGGACGCGGCTCGCGTTGGACGCGCCTGCCAGCGACGAAACCTGGGTGTGGCTCGCCCGCGCGGCGCTGCGTTCGCAGGACTGGCCCACGCTTCGAACCGTGGTCGAGCGGATGACCTATCGCACCGACCCGGCGTGGTCCTATTGGCTCGCGCGCGCCCTGCGCGAGACCGGCGAGCCGGAACAATCCGAAGCGCTGCTGCGCACAGTGGCCGGGCAGTTCAACTTCTATGGGCAACTCGCCGCCGAAGAGCTGGGCGAACTGACCGTGCCGCCGCCGCGCGCCGCGTCACCCACCGAGGCCGAGCTGGCCGCACCGGCCCGCAATCCGGGCTTCGCGCGCGCACTCAAGTTCTACGAACTCGGCCTGCGCCTGGAAGGCAACCGGGAGTGGAATTTCCAGCTGCGCGGCATGAGCGACCGGGAACTGCTCGCGGCCGCCGAATGGGCGTGCAGGCGCAAGATCCTCGACCGCTGCGTGAACACCGCCGAGCGCACCGAGAACCAGCACGACTTCAACCTGCGCTTCGTCGCTCCGTTCCAGGACGCCCTCGAACCGGCGGCCGCCGAGCGCGGGCTCGATCCGGCCTGGATCTACGGGCTCATTCGCCAGGAGTCGCGATTCATCACGGACGCGCGTTCCTGGGCCGGTGCGCAGGGCCTGATGCAGATCATGCCTGCCACCGGACGCTGGATCGCGCGCAAGCTGGGCGAACCGGAATTCCGCGTCGAGCAGCTGAACGAGTTGCCCACCAACCTGCGTTTCGGCACCTTCTACCTGCGCACCGTGCTCGACGACCTGCAGGGCTCGCCGGTACTCGCGTCGGCCGCCTACAACGCCGGCCCGCGCCGTTCGCACAACTGGCGGGCAGCGCTGCCACAGCCGGTCGAAGGCGCGATCTTCGCCGAAATCATCCCGTTCGCCGAGACGCGCGACTACGTGAAGAAGGTACTGTCGAACGCGGTCTACTACGCCGCGCTGTTCTCGGGCGAGCCGCAGTCGCTGAAGGCGCGCCTGGGCAGCGTGGCGCCGCAACCGGCGGTGGTGTCGGAGCTTCCCTGAGCGGTTCATGATGCTGCAGCGCGTACTGCTCGTCGGCGGTTCGGGCTTCATCGGCAGCGAGATCGCCGCACGGCTGGCGGCGCGCAGCTGGCGCGTCCGCATTCCGACGCGCCGCCCCGACCGCGCGCGCCACCTGCTGCCGCTGCCGACCGCCGAGGTGGTCGCTGCAGACGTGCACGACGACGCGCGTCTCGACGCGCTGATGGACGGCGTCGACACCGTGATCAACCTGGTCGGCATCCTGCACGGACGTACCGGCTCGCCCTGGGGCCCGGAGTTCGAGGCGGCGCACGTGCGCCTGCCTGCCCGCATCGTGGAGGCTTGCGGCCGCACCGGCGTGCGCCGCCTGCTGCACATGTCGGCACTGGGCGTGCAGGTCGGCGGCGAGCGTTCGCTGCCGTCGATGTACCTGCGTTCCAAGGCGGCCGGCGAGCACGCGGTGCGCCAGTCGCACGGACTCCACTGGACCATCTTCCGGCCCTCGGTGGTATTCGGGCCGGGCGACCGCTTCCTGAACCTGTTCGCGAAGCTCCAGGCGTGGCTGCCGCTGATCGCGCTCGGGCGGGCGGACGCGCGTTTCCAGCCGGTGTTCGTCGGCGACGTGGCGCGCGCCTTCGTCGACGCGATCGAAGACCCGGCCACCCGCGGCGGCTGCTACGAGCTGGTCGGGCCCGACGTGTTCACACTGCGCGAGCTGGTCGCGCTGGCTGGCCGCTGCGCGGGCCACCCCCGCCCGATTCTCGGGCTGCCCGACGCACTCGGACGGCTGCAGGCGGCACTGCTGGAGTTCGCGCCCGGCCCCACGCTGATGTCGCGCGACAACTTCGACTCGATGGCGCTCGACAACGTGGCCAGCAGCCCGGACGCCACCCTGCCCGGCCTCGCGCCGACGCCGCTCGCGACGGTCGCGCCGTCCTACCTGCAGCGTGGCCCGGCGCGCTACGGCGGCGAGCGCGCCCGCGCGCGCCGGTGAGCGGCGCCTTCACCGTGCCCTCGCGCCGCCCGCGGGGTCAGCTGGCGTGAAGGTCTATCGCGTCGGCGGATCGGTGCGCGACGAACTGCTCGGGCTGCCGGTGAAGGACCGCGACTGGGTGGTGGTCGGCGCCACGCCCGAAATGCTGATCGAACGCGGCTTCCAGCCCGTCGGGCGC
>CAZBTE010000204.1:0-4742 GCA_964494665.1 uncultured Limnobacter sp. | reverse complement strand
GCCACGTGCTGCGCGTGTTCAACCTGGTGATGAACGGGCTGCGCGAGGTGCACGCCAACCGGCTGCTGCACCTGGACCTGAAGCCGGCCAACATCTACCTGCGCCTGGACGGCACGCCGCTGCTGCTCGATTTCGGGGCGGCGCGGCGCACGCTCGACGCCGAGCCGCAGAAGCTGTTCCCGATGTACACGCCCGGTTTCGCCGCCCCCGAGCTGTACCGGCGCACGCAGCAGCTCGGCCCCTGGACCGACGTCTACGGGCTCGGTGCCAGCATGTTCGGCTGCATGGCCGGTCAGCCGCCGCAGCCGGCCGACCAGCGCGAACTCGACGACAAGGTGGCGCAGTCGATCGATGCGATGGCCGAGCACTACTCGCGCCCGCTGCTCGACCTCGTCGCGTGGTGCCTGAAACTGAACGCGCTCGAGCGCCCGCAGAGCGTGTTCGCGCTGCAGCGCGCGCTGCGCCGAATCCGCGTCGCGCCCGAGCCGGCGCACAAGCCGAACACGGCCAGCCGCTGGTTCGACACGCTGGCCGCACGGGCCGGTGCGCGCCGGCGCGACAGCGAGGGCGTGACGCAGCCCGGCTGAAGCCGGCGCGTTCGCACGGAGCCACGATGCGCTTCGCCATTTACCAGGACAGCCTGATCGGGGCGCGCGCCTCGAACCAGGACCGGATGGGCTACTGCTACACGCGCGACAGTCTGCTGATGCTGGTGGCCGACGGTATGGGCGGACACATGCGCGGGGAGGTCGCAGCGCAGCTGTCGCTGCAGGCGGCCGCCGCGACGTTTCAGGAGGAAGCGCGGCCGAAGCTCGGCGATCCGGCCGCGTTCCTCGACCGGGCGTTGCGGCGCGGGCATCGCGAGATCCTGCGTTACCAGGACATGCACGGCCTGCCGGAATCGCCGCGCACCACGATCGTGGCCTGCGTGGTGCAGGATGGACGCGCGTGGTGGGCGCATGCCGGCGATTCGCGGCTGTACCTGCTGCGCAGCACCCGGGTGCTCGCGCGCACGCGCGATCACTCCAAGGTGCAGAACCTGATCGACCTCGGGATGATCGAGGAATCCGACAGCTTGAGTCACCCGGAACGCAACAAGGTGCTCAATTGCCTGGGCTCGCCGTTCGAGCCGACCGTCGAACAGGGCGGCAACGTGGCGCTCGATGCCGGCGACACGCTGCTGCTGTGCAGCGACGGCGTGTGGTCGGCGCTGCCCGAAGACGAGCTGGTCGAGCAGCTGTCGATCGAGTCGGTGCTCACGGGCGTGCCGCTGCTGGTGCAGCGCGCGGTGGGCCGCGCGGGCGCGATGGCCGACAACGCCACCGCGCTGGCGATGACGTGGCAGGCCGGCGACGCGCAGGGCGACGGCCTGTCGTCGCAGGACGTGCCCGACGGCGCGATCACGACGACGATCGCGGTGGGGCTGATCGACGAGGCGGCGCCTGCCGAGAGCATGACCGACGACGAGATCGAACGCACGATCCGCGAGATCCGAGAGGCGATCGCGCGCACCGGCGGCACCTGACGAGCGAGGCGACGATGTCGATCCGTCCGAGCGGGCGCGCGCCCGACCAGTTGCGCCCGGTGCGCATCACGCGCGGCTTCACCCGGCACGCGGAGGGCTCGGTGCTGATCGAGTTCGGCGACACACGCGTGCTGTGCACCGCCAGCGTCGAGGACAAGGTGCCGCCGTTCCTGCGCGGCGCCGGGCGCGGCTGGCTCACCGCCGAGTACGGCATGCTGCCGCGCTCGACGCACACCCGCACCGATCGCGAGGCGGCGCGCGGCAAGCAGAGCGGGCGCACGCAGGAGATCCAGCGCCTGATCGGGCGCAGCCTGCGCGCGGTGTTCGACCTCGAGCGGCTCGGCGAGCGCACCATCACGCTGGACTGCGACGTGCTGCAGGCCGATGGCGGCACGCGCACCGCGGCGATCACCGGTGCTTTCGTGGCCGCGCACGATGCGGTGTCGGGGCTGCTCGCTGCCGGTGCGCTCGAGCGCACGCCGGTACGCGATTTCGTCGCAGCGGTGTCGGTCGGCCTGTACGAAGGCAACGCGGTGCTCGATCTCGATTACGCCGAGGACTCGGCCTGCGACACCGACCTGAACGTGGTGATGACCGGTGCCGGCGGCTTCGTCGAGGTGCAGGGCACCGCCGAAGGCGATCCGTTCACCCGCGAGCAGATGGATCGGCTGGTCGACCTGGCCGCCGACGGCATCCGCCGGCTGGTCGAGGCGCAGAAGGCCGCGCTGGGCGCCTGACCGGTGGCACTGGGCCGGGTCGTGCTGGCGTCGAACAACGCCGGCAAGCTGCGCGAGCTGTCGGCGCTGCTGGCGCCGCTGGGCCTGACGCTGGAGCCACAGGCGGCGCTCGGCGTGCCCGAGGCCGATGAACCCCACGACACGTTCCTGGAGAACGCACTGGCCAAGGCGCGCCACGCCAGCCGCTTCACCGGGCTGCCGGCACTGGCCGACGACTCGGGGCTGTGTGTCGATGCGCTGGGTGGGCGGCCGGGCGTGCGTTCGGCGCGCTGGTCGGCACAAGGCAGCGACGCGGCCAACAACGCGCAACTGATCGCCGACCTGGCCGGCTGCGCCGATCGCGCGGCGCACTACTACTGCGTGCTGGTGCTGCTGCGCGCCGCCGACGATCCGCAGCCGGTGGTGGCCGACGCGAGCTGGCACGGCGAGGTGATCGATGCGCCGCGCGGCAGCGGCGGTTTCGGCTACGACCCGCACTTCTACCTGCCCGGGGAGGGCTGCACGGCGGCCGAGCTCGACGCGCAACGCAAGAACCTGCTCGGCCACCGCGGGCAGGCGCTGCGCCTGCTGGTCGAGCGGCTGCGGCGCGAACGGCTGGTCGGATGACGATCGCGACGCCGCCGCCGCTTTCGCTGTACGTGCACCTGCCGTGGTGCCTGCGCAAGTGCCCGTACTGCGACTTCAATTCGCACGAATGGCGCGGCGCCGACGCACTGCCCGAAGCGCGCTATCTCGACGCACTGCAAGCCGACCTCGAAGCATCGCTTCCCAAGGTGTGGGGGCGCAGCGTGTCGACCGTGTTCATCGGCGGCGGCACGCCGAGCCTGTTCTCGCCCGACTCGATCGATCGGCTGCTGACAATTGTCCGTACGCGCCTCAAGGTGATGCCCGGCGCCGAGGTGACGCTGGAGGCCAATCCGGGCACCTTCGAGACGCAGCGCTTCGCCGCCTATGCGCAGGCCGGGGTGACGCGGCTGTCGATCGGCGTGCAGAGCTTTTCCGACGATGCGCTGCGTGCGCTCGGGCGGGTGCACGACGCGCGCCAGGCGCGCGCGGCCGTCGAGGAGGCGGCGCGCAGCTTCGCCAGCTTCAACATCGACCTGATGTACGGGCTGCCGGGCCAGTCGCTGGCCGGATTGCGCGCCGACCTGGACGGTGCGCTGGCGTTCGCGCCGCCGCACCTGTCGCTGTACCACCTCACCATCGAGCCGGACACGCCGTTCGCGAAGCGCCCGCCGCCGGCCCTGCCCGACGAGGACCTGGCGGCCGAGATGCTCGCGTTGCTGGCCGATTCCGTCGGCGGCGCCGGCCTCGAGCGCTACGAGGTGTCGGCATGGGCGCGCCCGGGCCGGCGCTGCGAGCACAACGTGAACTACTGGGAGTTCGGCGACTACCTGGGCATCGGCGCCGGCGCGCACGGCAAGCTGTCGTCGCACGACCGGATCGTGCGCGAGGCGCGCCTGCGGCATCCGCAGCGCTACATGCAGGCGGCGCTCGCCGGCGCGGACGCGATCGAGCAGGTGCGTGTTCCCGGCCACGATGAGCTGCCGTTCGAGTTCATGCTCAACGCGTTGCGGCTCACCGACGGCGTGCCGGCGACGCTGTTCGCCGAACGCACCGGCCTGCCGGCAGCGGCGATCGAGCGCGAGTGCGCCGAAGCGGTCGAACGCGGGCTGCTCGCCAACGATCCGGCGCGCATCCGTGCCACGCCGCTCGGACTGCGTTTCCTGAACGACCTGACGGCGATGTTTCTGCGCGACTGACGCCGCGCAGCGGAGGAGGGGCACGATGCACTCGGTCAAGACCACGATGATGGCGACGCCGCTGTCGCTGAACCGCCTGATGGAGCACGCGGCAGCGCTGTTCCCGGCTGCCGAGATCGTGTCGCGGCTGCCCGACAAGTCGCTGCGCCGGCACCGCTACGCCGACTGGCATCGGCGCACGCTCGCACTGGCCACTGCGTTGAAGAAGCTCGGCCTGCGCAGGGGCGACCGCGTGGCCACGCTGTGCTGGAACCACCACGCGCACCTGGAGTGCTACTTCGGCATTCCGGCCGCCGGCGGCGTGATGCACACGTTGAACCTGCGCCTGGCGCCCGACGAGATCGGCTGGATCGCGCATCACGCGCGCGACCGTTTCCTCGTGATCGACGACATCCTGTTGCCGCTGTACGAGCAGTTCGCCCGGCATCACGCGTTCGAACGCGTGATCGTTTTCCCGTTCTCGGGCGCGCCGGTGGCCACGCGCGCGGGCGACCCGCACGACGGCGAGCCGGCATTCGACGACTACGAGCAGCTGCTGGTCGACGCGCCGGCCGACTTTCGCTGCGTCGAGCACGACGAGAACGATCCGGTGGCGATGTGCTACACGTCGGGCACTACCGGCAAGCCGAAGGGCGTGGTCTATTCGCACCGCTCGACGGTGCTGCACTCGCTGAGCTGCGCGCTGCCCGACTACGTGGCGCTGTCCTCGCGCGACGT
>CAZBTE010000203.1:0-4778 GCA_964494665.1 uncultured Limnobacter sp. | reverse complement strand
CCGCGAGGGCGGGCGCACCGTGGGCGCCGGCGTCGTCGCCAAGGTCATCGAGTAACCCCTTCGTACGTTCTTTGGTCCGCGGCTCCGCCGCATCGTTCTTTGAGGGAAAGTCATGCAGAACCAGAAAATCCGCATCCGCCTGAAGGCGTTCGACTACAGGCTGATCGACCAGTCGGCGGCCGAGATCGTCGACACCGCCAAGCGCACCGGCGCCGTCGTCAGCGGCCCCGTGCCCCTGCCCACGCGCATGAAGCGCTTCGACATCCTGCGCTCGCCGCACGTCAACAAGGCCAGCCGCGACCAGTTCGAGATCCGCACGCACCAGCGCCTGATGGACATCGTCGATCCCACCGACAAGACCATCGATGCGTTGACCAAGCTCGACCTGCCGGCGGGCGTCGACGTCAAGATCTACGTGCAGCAGGCCGAGGGCTGGCGCGGCTGAAGCCGAACCGCTCGCTCGCGCGCGGCGAACGGGCCCTGCCATGAGACTTCCGGGCCTCGTCGTCGCGGGCGCGCTTTCGACGCTCTGCGCCACGGCGCCGGCCCAGGGCGGCGAGGCGACGCTGTACGGCGGCTATCGCGCGGGCGGCGGCTTCACCGACGCCTTCACCGGCCAGTCGATCGACATCGCGGGCGCGGGTTCGATCGCTGCGAGCGTCGACTTCCCGGTCGACGCCCAGCGGCAGATCCAGTTCTTCGTCTCGCACCAGCGCTCCCGCTTCGAGGTCGGCCGCCCCTCGGCCGCGTCGGTGGCGAGCCTCGACGGCCGATCGGCCTCGGTCACCTATCTTCACGTCGGCGGGACCACGTACCTGACAGGTGCGATCGGCAGCGGGCCATACGTGGCCGGTGGCGTCGGCCTGACCCGTCTTGCGCCGGGGGAGCGTGGCTTCTCGACCGAGTGGAGACCGTCGATGAGCCTCGCGCTCGGCTACCAGTGGCCGTTCGGCGATCGCGTCGCGTTGCGCGCGGAGGCGCGCGGTTACCTCACGCTGGTCAACAGCGGCGGAAGCCTGTTCTGCTCCGGGGGCTGCGTGGTCGCGATCGAAGGCGACAGCTTCACCCAGGGCGAGGCGCTGGTGGGCTTGTCGGTGCGCTTCTGACGCGGGGAAGTCGTGTCTTCTGGCGCCGGCTTGCGGCCACGCCGCCTGCCTGCTATGATCGCTGTCTTTTTCCAGGGCGCCGCGCCCAGTGCAGCGGCCCCGGGCGCATATCACCTGGCCAATCGTAGCCGGGATCGGAGCAAGAAATGAGCCTTGGCCTTGTGGGACGCAAGGTCGGCATGATGCGCATCTTCACCGACGATGGCGACTCCATCCCGGTGACGGTGCTCGACGTGTCGGACAACCGCGTCACCCAGATCAAGACCGTCGAGAACGACGGTTACAGCGCCGTCCAGCTTACCTACGGCAAGCGCCGCGCCACCCGCGTCACCAAGCCACAGGCCGGCCACTTCGCGAAAGCGGGGGTCGAAGCCGGCAGCATCGTGCGCGAATTCCGCGTGCCTGCCGAGGCGCTGGCCGAACTGCAGCCGGGCGCGGTCGTGCAGGTCGGGATGTTCGCCGCCGGCCAGAAGGTCGACGTGCACGGCACGTCGATCGGCAAGGGCTTCGCGGGCACGATCAAGCGCCACAACTTCGGCTCCGGGCGCGCATCGCACGGCAACTCACGCTCGCACAACGTGCCGGGCTCGATCGGCATGGCGCAGGATCCGGGCCGCGTGTTTCCCGGCAAGCGCATGTCGGGCCATCTGGGCGCTGCGGCCAGCACCGTGCAGAACCTCGAGGTCGCGCGCGTCGACGCCGAGCGCGGGCTGCTGATGGTGCGCGGCGCGGTACCCGGAGCGAAGAACGGCAACGTCGTCGTCACCCCCGCGGTGCGCACGCCCTCCCCGGGCAAGCGCGTGTCGAAATAGGCGCGAGGAGCGATCGAATGGAACTGAAACTGCTCGACGCCCAGGGGCAGGCCGCCTCGAAGGTCGAGGCGCCCGATACCGTGTTCGGCCGCGAGTTCAACGAGCCGCTGGTGCACCAGGTCGTGGTGGCCTTCCGTGCCAACGGCCGCAGCGCCAACCGCGCCCAGAAGGATCGCGGCGCGGTGCGGCACTCCACCAAGAAGCCGTTCCGCCAGAAGGGTACCGGGCGCGCGCGCGCCGGCATGACCTCCAGCCCCCTGTGGCGCGGAGGCGGCAAGATCTTCCCGAACTCGCCCGACGAGAACTTCTCGCACAAGGTCAACCGCAAGATGTACCGGGCGGGCATGTGCGCGATCCTGTCGCAGCTTGCGCGCGAGGGGCGTTTCGCGGTCATCGAGAACCTCGAGGTCGAGGCGCCGAAGACCAGGATGCTCGCCGACAAGATCAAGGCGATGGGCATGGGACTGAACGGCGCTTCGGTGCTGGTCATCACCGACACCGTCGACGAGAACCTCTTCCTCGCGTCGCGCAACTTGCCGCACGTGCTGGTGGTCGAGCCGCGCCACGCCGATCCGGTGACGCTGGTTCAGTTCACCAACGTGCTGATCACCCGGCCGGCGCTGGCCAGGGTCCAGGAGATGCTGGGATGAACCAGGAGCGTTTGATGACGGTGCTCCTCGCGCCGGTCGTCTCCGAGAAGGCGACGATGGTCGCGGAGAAGCGCGGGCAGGTGGCGTTTCGCGTGCTGCAGGACGCCACGAAGGACGAGATCCGGGCGGCAGTCGAGCTGCTGTTCAAGGTCCAGGTCGAGTCGGTGCAGGTGCTCAACCAGAAGGGCAAGCAGAAGCGCTTCGGCCGCTTCAATGGCCGGCGGCGCAATGTGCGCAAGGCCTACGTGAGCCTGAAGCCGGGCCAGGAAATCAACTTCGCGGAGGCAATCTAGATGCCGGTCGTCAAGACGAAACCGACTTCACCGGGTCGTCGCGCGATGGTGAAGATCGTCACGCCGGGCCTGTTCAAGGGGCGTCCGGTCGACGCGCTCACCGAGTCGCAGAAGCGCGGCTCCGGGCGCAACAACCTGGGCCACATCACGACGCGCCACAAGGGTGGCGGCCACAAGGCGCACTACCGCATCGTGGACTTCCGCCGCAACAAGGACGGCATCCCGGCCAAGGTCGAGCGCATCGAGTACGACCCGAACCGCAGTGCGCACCTGGCGCTGCTGTGCTACGCGGACGGCGAGCGACGTTACATCCTCGCGCCGCGCGGCGTGGTGCCGGGCACGGTGCTGATGAGCGGCGCCGAGGCGCCCATCCGCGCCGGCAACGCGCTGCCGATCCGCAACATTCCGGTCGGTTCGTCGATCCACTGCATCGAGATGCTGCCCGGCAAGGGCGCGCAGCTGGCTCGTTCGGCCGGCACGTCGGTGCGGCTGCTGGCGCGTGAAGGCACCTACGCGCAGGTACGCCTGCGCTCGGGCGAGATCCGCAAGGTGCACATCGAGTGCCGCGCCACCATCGGCGAGGTGGGCAACGAGGAGCACAGCCTGCGCACCATCGGCAAGGCCGGTGCGAACCGCTGGCGTGGCGTGCGGCCGACGGTGCGCGGCGTGGCGATGAACCCGGTCGATCACCCGCACGGCGGGCGTTCCAACGGCGGCGGCCACCCGCTGTCGCCGTGGGGCACGCCGACCAAGGGCTTCAAGACCCGCCGCAACAAGCGCAGCGACACGATGATCGTGCAGCGCCGCGGCCGCAAGTAACCGACGAGTACGAGCAAGACATGGCACGTTCAGTCAAGAAAGGGCCGTTTGTCGACGCCCACCTGATGCACAAGGTCGACGTCGCGCTGGCCACGAAGGACAAGAAACCGATCCGCACGTGGTCGCGGCGCTCGACGGTGGTGCCCGAGTTCATCGGGCTCACGATCGCCGTGCACAACGGCAAGCAGCACGTGCCGGTGTTCATCAACGAGAACATGGTCGGCCACAAGCTGGGCGAGTTCGCGCTCACGCGCACGTTCAAGGGCCACGCGGCCGACAAGAAGTCGTCGGCCAGGCGCTAAGGGAAACGACACATGGAAACCCAGGCCATCCTGCGCGGCGTGCACCTTTCGGCCCAGAAGGGCCGGCTGGTGGCCGACATGGTGCGCGGCAAGCCGGTCGAGCAGGCGCTGAGCATTCTCGCCTTCTCGCCGAAGAAGGCGTCGAAGATCGTCAAGAAGGTGCTCGAGTCGGCGATCGCCAATGCCGAGCACAACGACGGCGCAGACATCGACGAACTGAAGGTGAAGACCATCCACGTCGAGAAAGGCACGTCGATGCGGCGCTTCCACGCCCGCGCCAAGGGGCGCGGCTGCCGGATCGAGAAGCAGACCTGCCACATCTTCGTGACGGTCGGCGAGAAGTAGGAACCCGGAAGGAACGACATGGGACAGAAGATTCATCCGACCGGCTTCCGGCTGGCCGTCAGCCGTAACTGGTCGTCGCGCTGGTTTGCCACCGGCGAGCAGTACTCGAAGACGCTCAACGACGACATCAAGGTGCGCGAGTACCTCGGGCGCAAGCTGCGCAACGCGTCGGTGGGCCGCGTGCTGATCGAGCGCCCGGCGAAGAACGCGCGCATCACGATCTTCTCGGCGCGGCCGGGCGTCGTGATCGGCAAGAAGGGCGAGGACATCGAGCTGCTCAAGGGCGACCTGCAGCGGCTGATGGGCGTGCCGGTGCACGTCAACATCGAGGAGATCCGCAAGCCCGAGATCGACGCGCAGCTGATCGCCGACTCGATCACGCAGCAGCTGCAGAAGCGCATCATGTTCCGCCGCGCGATGAAGCGCGCGATGCAGAACGCCATGCGCCTGG
>CAZBTE010000202.1:0-4814 GCA_964494665.1 uncultured Limnobacter sp. | reverse complement strand
GGCCCTGCTGCGCCTTGGTGGTGGACTTGATGTGCCACTGCAGCAGCGGCATGTCGAGCGCCGACGCGACCTCCTCGGCCAGCATGGTCTTGCCGGTGCCTGGTTCGCCCTTGATCAGCAGCGGCCGCTGGAGCTGGATCGCCGCGTTGACCGCGAGTTTGAGGTCGTCGGTGGCGACGTAGGAAGCTGAGCCCTCGAAGCGCATGTTGCGGGTTGTTCCGGATTTCGGGTTGCGAACCCGTCGAGTATACGGGAACACGACGCGACCGACGGTGCCGCGGGCGTGCGCATGGCCCGCAGCGGCGCGCGAGCCCCTTTGCTGGACGCGCGTCCCGGGCGTTCGATAGAATCGGCCGCCGACAACTCCCCATCCACTACGACCTCCACGAATCCACATGCACAGACCCACGCTGCTCGCCGCCGGCCTGCTCGCCGCGCTGCTTCCGCTGCCGTCCATGGCCGAAGGCAACGCCGAGGCAGGACGGACCAAGATCTCGATGTGCGTGGGCTGTCACGCCATTCCGGGCTACAGGTCGTCGTATCCGACGGTCTACCAGGTGCCGATGATCAAGGGGCAGAACGCCAGGTACATCGAGGCGGCGCTGCAGGCGTATCGCAAGGGCGAGCGCAGCCATCCGACGATGCGCGGCATCGCGGCCGGGCTGAGCGACCAGGACATCGCCGACCTCGCCGCCTACTACGGCACGAACTGATGCAACGGCGCCAACGCGATCGCGAGACAACGACGATGAAGCGACTCTTCCACTTCCGCATCGGCCGCATCGCCGGCCTGTCGGGGGCGCTCGCGCTGTGCGCAGCCGCCGGCACCGTTCAGGCGGCCGATATCGCCCAGGGCAGGCAGAAGGCCGACGAGGTCTGTGCAGCGTGCCACGGCAAGGACGGCAACACGCCGATCGACCCGACATATCCGCGCCTGGCCGGACAGCATCACGACTACCTCGAGCGCGCAATGCTCGACTACCAGTCCGAACAGCGCCGTAACCCGATCATGGGGGCGCAGGCCAAGATGCTCTCGCGCGCCGACATCCGCAACCTGGCGGCGTACTACGCCAGCCTGCCGGGGACGATGAGCCACAAGCGCTGAACGGCGTTCGCGCCGGCACCGATCCGGCGTCGGCGACGGCG
Source organism: uncultured Limnobacter sp. (assembly GCA_964494665.1). Classification (GTDB taxonomy): domain Bacteria; phylum Pseudomonadota; class Gammaproteobacteria; order Burkholderiales; family Burkholderiaceae_E; genus Zeimonas. The sequence continues at coordinate 3,668 of CAZBTE010000202.1, read as the reverse complement.
CCGATCCGTCGGCTGCCCCGCCCCAGGCCTGTCAATCGATGCCGCGCCGCAGCAATGCGCTGCGGTTCCGCGGCCGCTTCGTGCCGCCCCGCTTCCCGTCGCCCGCAAGCGCCCATCCGTCGCAACGGTTTGGCGCGCTTCGTGCGCGCGCCCATACAGTTCGCCGGTATTCAAACGAAGGCAGGCGGTCGGGACAGCATGGATTCCTCGACTTCGACCACGAGCAGACACCGGCAGCGCGGCGTGACGATGGCCGAGCTGGCGGTCGTCTCCGCCATCGGGGTGACGCTGGTGGCCGCCGCGGCGCCCGACTTCTCGGTGTTCGTCGCCAACGCGCAGCTGCGCACCGCTTCGGAAGACCTGCGACGAGCGCTACGCCTCGCGCAGATCGAGGCGATCAAGCGCCAGGCGCCGGTGGAACTGGTGCTCACCGCCCAGCAGCCGCACGACGCGGCGGTGGTGCCGGCACCGGACGGTCGCAACTGGGTGGTTCGCGCCCAGCAGGCCGACGGCGGGTACGAGCTGATCCGGTCGTCGGCCGGCGCCGTGTCCACGTTGCAGATCCAGTCGCAACGCAGCGTGTTCGCCTTCGATCCTTTCGGCAGGCTGCGCGCCGACTCGCTCGGTAATCCCGCTCCGGAACGGAAGCAGCTCATCGACCTGGCCGACCGCGACGCGCGTGGCCGGCCGCTGCGGGTGGTGGTGAGTCCGGCCGGCTCGACGTCGAGCTGCGATCCACGAGCGTCCCGGGAAGATCCGCTGCACTGCGGTTGAAGCGTGTGGCGGGGTGGCCGGATGTGCGATCATCGCGTCCGCGCCGCGTCCGGTCGACGGACGTCGCGATCGATTCTTTCCGCAGGTTTCCCGAGATGCCGACCTTCGCCACCACCGATCTCTGCGACGCCCACGAAGACCGCCTGATCAGCGGCGAGTTGCGCGTGCTGCACCCGGCGTTCCGCCCGTTCGGGCGGCGTCCACGATTCGCCGGCCCGATCGCCACGGTACGCTGCTTCGAGGACAACTCGATGGTGCGCACCATGCTGGAATCGCCGGGCGACGGGCGCGTGCTGGTGGTCGACGGCGGCGGCAGCCTGCGCTGCGCGCTGTTCGGCGGCAACCTGGCGAAGCTCGCGTTCGACCACGGCTGGGCGGGCGTGGTCGTGAACGGCTGCGTGCGCGACGTCGCGGAGATCAACGACTGCGACATCGGCGTTCGCGCGCTGGCCACGCATCCACGCCGCAGCGACAAGCGCGGTGGCGGTTCGCGCGATCAGTCCGTCGAGATCGGCGGCGTTCGCGTGGCGCCGGGCGACTGGTGCTATGCCGACGACGACGGCATCCTGATCAGCGACATCGCGCTGCACGGCGCCTGAAGGCGTCGCGAGCACGGGCAGACCGAGGCGGCGCTCGACGTCAGAGCAGCCCTTCGAAGGCGACGCAGTCGACCATGTCGCCCGGGGCGACGGCTCCCTGGTCATGGTGCAGCACGACGATGCAGTTGGCTTCGGACATCGAACGCAAGACGCCCGAACCCTGGTTGCCCGCGCCGTGCACCGACATCGTGCCATCGGGCTCGTGCACCAGTCGCGCGCGCTGGTACTCGGTGCGCCCGGGACGCTTGCGAAAGCCGCTCGCGCTGCGCGCGCGCACGAAGGGCAGGGCTTCGGCGCGCACGCCCATCTGCCGAAGCAGCGCATCGCGCGCGAAGAAGTAGAAGGAAATCATCACGGCCACCGGATTGCCGGGCAGCCCGAAGTAGCTGGCCTTGCCGATACGGCCGAACGCCATCGGGCGGCCCGGGCGCATCGCGATCTTCCAGAACGCGATGTCGCCCAGCCTGGCCATGACGTGGCGGGTGAAGTCGGCTTCACCCACCGAGACGCCACCCGAGGAGACGATCGCGTCGGCGCTTTCGGAGGCGATGCGCACCGCGCGCTCTAGCGCATCGGGATCGTCGCGCACGACGCCCATGTCGATGGGCTCGACACCCAGCCGCGTCAGCATGCCGTGGATCGTGTAGCGGTTGCTGTCGTAGACCTCGCCGGGGTCGAGCGGCTCGCCCACCGAGCGAAGCTCGTCACCGGTGGAGAAGAAGGCCACGCGCAGGCGCCGGCGCACCGGTACCTCGACGAAACCGAGCGATGCGAGCAGGCCGAGGTCCGCCGGCGAGAGCCGCTTGCCGGCCGACAGGGCCGGCTTGCCGCGCGCGAGATCCTCGCCGCGCCGACGCCGGTTCTGGCCGCGCTGCTGGCCGGCAGGCACGATCACCCGGTCGCCTTCGACAACGACCGATTCCTGTATCACGACGGTATCGAAGCCCTCCGGCATCAGCGCGCCGGTCATCACGCGCACCGCCTCGCCATGCCCGGCGCTTTCCGCAAAAGGTTGCCCGGCCAGCGCGGTGCCGGCCACGCGCAGCGCGGTCGGTCCGGTCGCTGCGAGGTCGTCGGCGCGCACCGCGTAGCCGTCCATCGCCGAGTTGTCGCTCGACGGCACGTCGATCGGCGAGATCAGGTCTTCGGCCAGCACGCGGCCGAGCGCCGCGCGGATCGCGACGCGTTCGATTGCCTCGACCGGGGTCACCACGCGCTCGATGATCTCGCGCACGCTCGCAACCGGCAGCGCGTCGGGGTCGTAGTCGGACAGGCAGCTGATGGCCTCTGCGAGGTTTGGGGAGCCGATCATGGGGATTCCCGTTTCGCCGAAGCAGGTGTCGAATCGGCCGGGCTCGCACCGGTCTCCTCGCACGTTCGCAGCTCCTGGGGGGTATTGATGTTGCGGAATGCCGCCTCGTCGACGAAGTCGACTTCCACCATCGGCAGCGACGCATGCCACGCGTCGATCTTGCGCCGGCCGCTGGCGAGAAAGGCGTGCAGCGAGTCGAGCAGTGCGCGCTCGAGCAGCGTGAACACCGGATGCGGCTGTGCGCCGGTGCGCGCCACCGCGAGGCGCGTGCCCGGCGCGGCGGCGAGCGCTGCCGACAGCCGTGCGACCAGATCGACGGGCAGGAACGGCGAGTCGCACGGCACCGTGACGACGTAGCGGGTGCGTGCCGCGCGCATTCCCGCGTGCAACCCGGCCAGCGGACCCGCGAACCCCTCGAACGCATCGGTCACGACCGGCCAGCCGAGCGCGCGATAGCGCTCCAGGTTCTGATTGGCGTTGATCAGCAGCGTGCCCACCTGCGGAGCCAGGCGCTCGATCGCGTGCTGCACCATCGGGCGTCCGCGGAACAGCTGCAGTCCCTTGTCCACGCCCTGGCCGTCGGCGCTCATGCGCCGGCCCAGCCCGCCAGCGAGCACGATGCCGGTGATCTCTGCGCGATCGATTGCAGTGGCCATCGACGCGGCGGCGGACGGCGAAGCGCTCACGCCAGCGCCGTGACCGGCTGGCGCACGAAGCGCTCGGCACCGGTGAACAGCAGGTAGTGCCGCCCCTGGCAACGACCGACCATCGTGATGCCCACACGGCGCGCGATCTCGTAGCCCATCTGCGTGAGCCCGGAGCGCGACAGCAGGAAGGGAATGCCCATCTGCGCGCACTTGATCACCATCTCGGAGGTCAGCCGCCCGGTGGTGTAGAAGATCTTGTCGGCCCCCCCGATCGACTCGAGCCACATCCAGCCGGCGATCGCGTCGACCGCGTTGTGCCGGCCGACGTCCTCGACG
>CAZBTE010000201.1:0-4874 GCA_964494665.1 uncultured Limnobacter sp. | reverse complement strand
CGAGCATGCGCTCGGTAGTGAAGCGTGGCAGCAGCGACGCCATCGAGCGCTTGGCCATCGCCACCCATCCCGGCGAGAAACCGAGCGGCCCGACGTCGTAGAACAGCGGCACCACCGCGTCCTGCAGGATCTCGTAGAGCGTGCGCGCTTCTTCACGATCGCGACGCGCCGGGTCGGGATCGATGACCGGCTTGATGGCCCACCCGTTGTTGCCGTCGAAGCCCTCGGCCCACCACCCGTCGAGGACCGACAGGTTGATCGCGCCGTTGATCGCCGCCTTGATGCCGGAAGTGCCCGACGCCTCCAGCGGATAGATCGGGTTGTTCAGCCACACGTCGACGCCCGCAACCATGCGTCGTGCCAGGCGCAGGTCGTAGCCTTCGAGCAGCAGGATTCGACTCTCGAATTCGGGCATGCGCGAGACCTCGGCGATGCGCCGGATGAGATCCTGCCCGGGCTGGTCGGCCGGGTGCGCCTTGCCGGCGAAGATGAAGATCACGGGCCGCTGCGCGTTGCAGACGATTTCGCGCAGCCACTGCAGGTTGTCGAACAGCAGCGCGGCCCGCTTGTAGGTGGCGAACCGGCGCGCGAATCCGATCGTCAGCGCCTGCGGATTGGCCGGATCGGCCAGGCGCAGCATGCGATCGAGGTGCGCCGCCGAACCATGGTTGCGCGCGTGCTGTACGGCAAGCCGGTCTCGCAGCAGGTGGAACAGGCGCGACTTCAGCGACTGGCGCACCGCCCAGAACTGCTGGTCGGGGATCGCATGGAGACCCTCCCAGCATGCCGGCTCGGTCAGGCGCTGCTCCCAGCCGTAGCCGAGGTGGTGATCGAACAGGTCGTGCCAGTCGGGGGCGAGAAAGGTGGGAATGTGCACGCCGTTGGTGACGTGCTCCACCGGGTTGTCCTGCGGATCGATCTGCGGCCACAGGTTCGCACAGATGCGCGACGACACGCCGCCATGGATCGCCGACACGCCGTTCTGGAAGCGCGAGCCGCGGATTGCCAGCGCCGTCATGTTGAAATCGGCGCTCGACGGCGTGCGCCCCAGCGCGAACAGCTGCTCCGGCGTCGCGCCGAGCTGCGGCGCCCACGCGTCGAAATAGCGGCGGAACATCTCCTCGGAGAAGTGGTCGTGGCCGGCCGGCACCGCGGTGTGCGTCGTGAAGACGGTATTGGCCGCCGACGCCTCGAGCGCGCTCGCGAAGTCGAGTCCGCCTTCCACCAGCATGCGCACGCGCTCCAGCACCAGGAAGGCCGCATGCCCCTCGTTGATGTGCCAGGCGGTGGGCGTCAGGCCCAGGGCGGTGAGGGCGCGCACGCCGCCGATGCCCAGCACGATCTCCTGCTCGATGCGGGTCTGGCGATCGCCACCGTACAGGCGGTGCGCAATGTCGCGATCGGCCGGCGTGTTCTCGGGCAGCGAAGTGTCGAGCAGCACCAGTCGCACCCGCCCGACACGCGCCTCCCACACGCCGAGCAGCACGTCGCGGCCAGGCAGCGCCACGGTGATGCGCAGTTCGTTGCCGTCGCTCGCGCGCACCGGCGAGATCGGCAGGTCGTCGAAGTCGGAGTCGGCGTACAGCGCGTGCTGGTTGCCGTTGGCGTCGATGGTCTGGAAGAAGTAGCCCTGCCGGTAGAGCAGGCCCACGCCGACGAAGGGCAGGCCGAGGTCGCTGGCCGCCTTGCAGTGATCGCCGGCCAGGATGCCGAGCCCGCCCGAGTAGATGGGCAGGCTCTCGTGGAACCCGAATTCCGCGCAGAAGTACGCGATCAGGTCGCCGTCGGCAGGCGCGTCCGAAAGGCGCAGCCGCGAACCTTGCGCGTGATAGGTGTCGTAGGCCGACAGCACGCGGTGGTAGGCGTTCAGGAACACGCGGTCGCTCGCGGCCGCCTCGAGTCGCGATTGCGACACACGCTTCAGGAACGCCTTGGGACGGTGCCCCGCGTGGCTCCACAGCGTGGGGTGCAGGCGTGCGAACAGCCTGCGTGTCGGCCGATCCCAGCTGTACCACAGGTTGTTGGCCAGCTCGTGCAGCCGTTCGATCCGTTGCGGGACCCTTGGCGTGACTTCGAGGGAGAACGGCGTGCCGGACATGAGGTCGATTCGGTTGGTTCCCGGGTTCAGATGCTAGCACCGGCCCGACGCATCGTGCCGCCGTGCTCGGGGTCGCCGCCGCCCTTGCCGATTGGCGCATCGAGCTCGGCCGGTGCGGGCGTGCCGAGCAAGCCGTACAGGCGGGCGAGGTTGGCGCGAAACAGACGGTCGAACACGGCGGTCGTCGCGGGCGGATTGTGGGCGCCCAGCCACCAGAACCAGTCGGAGCTCTCGCAACGTGCCAGTTGGGCCGCGGCGGCGTCGCGGGCGGCGGCGGAAAGCCGGTCGCCGGCCACTGCCAGGTCGAAGCACGACTTCGCGGCACACAGCAGGTCCCAGGCACGGTTCTTTTCGGGATCGCCGATCCACGTCGACAGCGTGCCATGCACCCAGCTGCCGGCGGTCAGGGCGGGCAGGCGCTGTGCCCGGTGCGCGCGGGCCCCGGCCAGTTCGGCAAACGTGGTCGGCCGGATCCATTCGTGCGCGCACAGACTGCCGTACAGGTGATCGAGAAAGTAGTAACCGTTGTACGGGTAGTACTCCCAGGCGTTCTCGCCGTCGAGGATCACGCTGACCACCGGACGCTCGCCCTCGGGCGCGGCGGTCGCGATGCGCTCGAGCTCTGCGATGAAGTGGCCGACTGCGTCGCTGCCGTGCCACCTCGAGTACTCGAAGCCGATCAGGTCCGACAGCCGTTCGTCGCGGAAGAACAGCAGCGGCACATGGCCGTCGACGCGGTACGGGCGGTGCAGATGGCGGTCGCGCTCGGCGGCGAACGCCTCACGGCCGATGCTGTTGGCGAGCACCGATTCGCTGCTTGCCGCCCAGCCGCAGCCGGCATTGCCGAGCAGGCCGATCACCGCGTCGGATACCGCGCCCTCGGCCGGCCACATGCCGTTGGGCGATGCGCCGAAACGCGCTGCGTGGGATTGCCTCGCGGCGTCGATCTGCGACTCCAGGCGCGAGCGTCCGCCCGGGTATGCGGGCGCCTGCGGCAGGAGCGCCTCCGGTTGAGAGTGGCGTGCGCTCGCGAAATCGAGCAGCAGCGGCGCGAGCGGGTGCGCGTACGGCGTGGCGGAGAGCTCGATGCGGCCGTCATGCCCGAGCGCCCGATAGCGGCCGATCAATCCGCCGAGGATCTCGCCGATTTCAGCGAGCAGCGCACGTCGGTCGGCCAGATCGAAACCCGAACCGCGCGACAGCAGCCGCGCGATCGGCGCGCGCGCGCGTCGCTCGGTTTCTCCGCACCAGGCGAGGTGATACCAGGTGACCAGGTCGGAGAGATACTCGCCCGACAGGTAGGCGAGCCCTGCGTCGCCGTCGGCGCTCGCCAGTTCGTACAGCTCGTGCAGCCTGCGATAGTGAGGGTAGGGCTGCAGCATCGTCGTGTGGTTGACGCGAAAGCAGGCTGCGGCCAGCGCACCGCGTTCGGCCGGGGACAGTGTGCCCAGATCGGATCGCGCCAGCGATGCCAGCAACGGATCGCGCAGCTGTCCGGTCGCGCACTGCTCGGCGTAGTCCTCGATCTGCTCGAGCAGTATCGGAACGAAATTGACCACCGCGCGCATCCCCGGATGACGCTCGAGGTGGGCGGCCATGTCGGCATAGTCCTTGATCGCGTGCAGGTAGGTCCAGGGAAGCACGAACGTGTCGCTGCCGTCGGGTCCGGCCAGCCGGTAATCCGGCTGGTGCATGTGCCACAGCAGGACCAGATCGATGCCGCGCTTCAATGGGCCCTAGCCGATCCGGTGCAGCGTCTGCCCGAGCATGTCGGGCGTGACCAGCGTGATGCCGCGCGCCGTGACGTGGAAACGCGCGCGGTCGGTGTCGCTGTCGACTCCGATCTCCATGCCCTCCGGGATCTGCACGCCCTTGTCGATGACGCAGCGCCTGAGCACGGCGTGGCGACCCACCTCGACTTCGGGCAGCACGACCGAGTCCTCGATCGTCGCGTAGCTGTTCACGCGTACGTTGGAGAACAGCAGCGAGCGGCGCACCGCCGCGCCGCTGATCACGTTGCCGCCCGACACCAGCGAATCGACCGCCATGCCACGCCGGTCGTCGTCGTCGAACACGAACTTGGCAGGCGGCAACTGCTCCTGCCAGGTCCAGATTGGCCACTCGCGGTCGTACAGGTTCAGCTCCGGCGTAACCTTGGTCAGCTCCATGTTCGCTTCCCAGTACGCGTCGATCGTGCCGACGTCGCGCCAGTACGGCTCGCCCCCCGGGCGGGTGCCCACGCAGCTGTCGGAGAAGTGATGGGCGTAGACGCGATGGCGCGGCACGCACCACGGAATCACGTCCTTGCCGAAATCGTGGTTCGACGCCGCATCGTGTGCGTCGCGCAGCAGTTGCTCGATCAGGAACGGCGCGTTGAACACATACACGCCCATGCTGGCCAGCGCCTTGTCGGGGTGGCCGGGCATCGGATCGGGTGCGGCCGTTTTCTCCTGGAAGCGCAGCACGCGGCCCTCGTCGTCCGTGCCCATCACGCCGAACTGGTTCGCATCGGCCAGCGGCACCGCCACGCATGCCACGCTCAGATCGGCGCCGCGGCGCACGTGCTCGGCCAGCATCCGGCCGTAGTCCATCTTGTAGATGTGGTCGCCCGCGAGCACGATCATGAACTCGGGACCGTAGCTTTCGATGATGTCGATGTTCTGGTAAACCGCGTCGGCGGTGCCTTCGTACCATTGGGTGTCGGACACGCGCTGGGAGGCGGGCAGGATGTCGAAGCTCTCGTTGCGCTCCGGCCGGAAGAAGTTCCAGCCGCGCT
>CAZBTE010000200.1:0-4878 GCA_964494665.1 uncultured Limnobacter sp. | reverse complement strand
CGCCTTGGGCGGGAAACCACCTACGCCGGCGCCGCCATCCCGCCGTCGACGATGCGCCCGTCGACGATCTCGATGCGGCGCTGGCAGCGCGCCGCCAGCCGCTGGTCGTGCGTCACGATCAGGCACGCCGAACGCGTGTCGCGGTTGAACTCCAGCAGCAGCTCGAACACCTCGTCGGCGCTGTGCGAGTCGAGGTTGCCGGTCGGCTCGTCGGCCAGGATCAGCCGGGGCGAGAGCGCCAGCGCGCGCGCGATCGCCACGCGCTGCTGCATGCCGCCGGACAGCTGCGACGGCCGCTTGCCCAGCGCGTCGGCCAGCCCGACGCGCGCCAGCAACTCGCGCGCGCGCCGTTCGGCCTGCGCGTCGGGCATGCCGCGATCGATGATCGCCGGCATCATCACGTTCTCGAGTGCGCTGAAAGCGGGCAGCAGGTGGTGGAACTGGAACACGAATCCGACCGTGCGCCCGCGCAGTTCGGTGAGTTCGGCTTCGCCCAGCGTCGCGGTGTCGCGCCCGGCGATCGACAGCCGGCCGGCGGTGGGCCGTTCGAGCAGCCCGATGATGTTGAGCAACGTGCTCTTGCCCGAGCCCGACGGGCCGACCAGCGCGACGAACTCGCCTTCCTCGAGCTGCACGTCGATGCTGTGCAGCACCTCGGTGGCCACCGTGGTGCCCACGCCATACGACTTGCGGATGCCCTGCAGCGTGACGATCGCCGCCATCGCGCTACATCCGGATCGCCTGCACCGGGTCCATGCGTGCGGCGCGCCGCGCCGGCAGCGCGGCCGCGGCCAGTCCGACGACGATGGCGATCGCGCAGGCCCCCAGCACGATCGTCCCGTCCAGGTCGGCTTCGAACAGCGGCGATCCGTCGGCGTTGCGGAAGATGCGCGAGAACAGGTGCATCAGGCCGGCGGCAACGCCGGCCCCGAGCGCGGAACCGACCAGCCCGTAGAGCGCCCCCTGCAGCAGGAACACTGCCATGATGCGCGCCGGGCTGGCACCCATCGCGCGCAGGATGCCGATCTCGCGCTGCTTCTGCACCACCGACACCACCAGCACACTGGCAATCCCCACCGCGACGATGGCGACCACGAATCCGCGAATCAGGCCGTTGGACACGCTCTGGTTGCGCAGCGCCGCGAGCAGCTGCGCGTTGGTCTGCATCCAGCTGTCCACCTGCAGGCCGGTCTGCGCGCGCAGGCGGTCGGCGACCGCGTTCGCGCCGAAGATGTCGTCGACGGTCAGGTCGATGTTGGACACGCCCCCCGCGAGATCGAGCAGCGACTGCGCAAGCCTCACGTTGACGAACACCCAGCGCCGGTTCAGGTCGCGGTTGCCGATGTCGAACAGGCCCACGATGGTGAGCAGGTCGTCGCGCCCTTCCGGGGTCAGCACGCGGATCCGGTCGCCGATGGTCACGCCGAGGTCTTTCGCCAGCTCGGTGCCGATCACGGCATCGGTGCCCGCCAGGGTGAAGCGTCCTGCCACCAGGTACTCGTCGATGGTCACGATGCGCCGGTAGCGTTCGGGGTCGACGCCGTTCAGCGCGATCGCCCTGCTCGCGCTTCCGCGAATCGCGAACCCGGCACCCGAGACCACCGGCGACACCGCGACCACGCCCGGCGTTTCGGTGGCCAGTGCCATCACCGCTTCCCACTGGTCGACCGAACGCAGCCGTTGCGCGCGCGGCTGCACGATTGCGGCGGTGGAGCCGGCGGGCAACGATCGCAGCGCGACTTCCTCGGGTGGACGCAACACGATGTGCGCCTGGCTGCCGAGGGTGCGCTCGATGATCGATGCCTGCAGCTGGGCGATCAGGTGGGTGAGGAACACGATCACCGCCACGCCGCCGACCACCCCCGACAGGATCAGTACGGTCTGCATCCTGCCCTCGCGCAGGTAGCGCAGCGCGACCATCCATTCGAACGGCAGCCTGGGCTTCATCGCGTCACCGCGCCATCGGCGGAACCGCCAGCGCGTTCGCCTTCGCACGCTCCTTGCGCGGACGCACCCGATCGCCCGCCGCCACTGACGACGAAGGCAGGATCACCGCGTCGCCTTCGGCCAACCCGCGTACGACCTCCACCGTACCGATGCCGCGCAGGCCGAGTTCAACCGGCACGCCCACGGCGCGCCCGTCGCGCGCCACCAGCACCTGTGCCCGCACGCCGGTGCGATCGACGCTTGCGGCCGTGCCGCCGGCACCGCCCGCGGCCGCATCCCCGCCGGCTGCCGCCAGCGCCGATTCGCGCAGCGCATCGGCCGGCAGCACCAGTGCCGACTCGCGCCGCCCGACCACCATCTCGACCGATACCGTCATCTCGGGCTTCAGGAACGCCGGAGGCTGCGCCACCCGCAGTCGCACCTCCACCGTGCCGCGCTGCGCGTCGACCGAAGGTGCGACGTAGTACAACTCGGCCTCGAAAGGGCTCGCCGGGAATGCGTCGGCCAGCGCCGACGCGCGCTGGCCCGGCTTCAGGTGGCGCAGGTTCTTCTCGTCGACAGTGGCGATGATGCGCGTCTCGCCCTGCTGCGCCAGCGTCAACACTGCACGACCCGCCTGCGCGGTGTCGCCCGGTTCCGCCACGCGCGTGAGCACCACCGCGTCGACCGGCGCGCGCAGCGCCAGCAGGTCGAGCCGCGCCGACGCCGTAGCCACGTTCGCACGCGCCTGCTCGATGCGGATGCGCGCGAGCTCGGCTTCGGCGCCGCCCTCCCGATTCGCACGCGCCTGCGCCTGCGCGGCTTCGAGCACCGCCCGCGCGGTGGCGGCGCCGCGCACCGCGTCGTCGACACGCGCCTGCGCGACGAATCCGCGCGCGACCAGCTCGCGCGCACGCTCCAGCTCCTGCTCGGCCAGGCGCAGGTTCGCCTGCGCCTGCACCAGCTGCTGCTCCGACACCGGGCGTTGCACACCCACCAGCTGGCTCTGCCGACCCTCGGCTTCGCGCAGCGCAGCACGCGCTGCGGCCAGCGCGGCCTCCGCTTCGTCGCTGCGCAGCTGCACCAGCAGCGCGCCGGCGCGCACCACGTCGCCCTCGCGCACCTCGATGCGCTCGATGCGCGCCGCAAGCTGGCTGGACACCTCGATGCGCGCCGGAGTGGCGATCCGCCCCGTGGCCACCACCGACTGGACGATCGGCGCGCGCTGCACCGTGACGATGTCGACTTCGCGCCCGCGACCGGCAACGAGCCACGCAACGGCGCCCAGCGCGAACAGCGCCAGCGCGATGACCAGCCAGCGGCCACGAAGCATCGCTCAGTCCACTGTCGGCGCGATGTTGAACTCGCGCACCGAGTCGAGCGCGCCCAGCGCATCGGTCAGCCGCCGCATGCCGCCCGGGCGGCTGGTGCGGATCACCGTGCGGTACTCGAAGAAATCGTGGGCCGCGTCGAGCCGGTAGCTGAGACTGGCGACGGTAAAGCCGTGCAGCTTCAGCAACCTGCGCAGCTCGTCCTCGGGCATCGCGGCGTCGCGGCGGAAACGGATCACGAAGTTGGCGTAGAACTGCGACGGCATGCCCCTCTCGACCCAGCGGAACACCGAAAGCGTGCCCAGCGTGAGCACCGTGGCGACGAGGGCGGGAAAGAAGAAGCCGATGCCGATCAGCGTGCCGATCGCCGCGGTGATCCAGATCGACGCTGCAGTGGTCAGCCCGCGTACCGTCGCGCCCTCCTTCATGATCGTGCCGGCGCCCAGGAAACCGATGCCCGTCATGATGCCCTGCGCCATGCGGGTCGGATCGAGCACGATGCGCCCCTCGCTCAACCCGGGGAACCAGCGGTTCTCGTAGACGGTCACCAGCATCAGCAGGCTGGTCGACAGGCACACCAGCGCGTGCGTTCGGAAACCCGCCGGGCGCCCGTGGTAGCTGCGCTCGAAGCCGATCGCGCCGCCGATGGCCAGCGCCACCAGCAGCCGCAGCGCGATGTCCTGGTGCGCAGGGTCGGACAGGAACGGCTCGAGGAAATCCATGTAAGCGCCCGCGCCCGTGATGGCGGAAAAGCCGACAAGATAGCCGGTTTTCGGCGGCCTCCGGGGCAGGCGGGTCGCCGCGCGGGCGGACCCGGGTGCGAAAAATCAGGCCAGGTGGTCGCGCATCCGGTCAGCGAGGCGCTTGCGCGCCCGGTGCAGGCGCACCCAGCAGTTGGCCTCGGTGATGCCGAGGCGCATGCACACCTCGGCGGTTTCGCGGCCTTCGAGCACCTGGAGCACGAAAACGTCCTTCAGCGTGGGCGGCAACGCGTCGATCTCGCCGAGCAGCGCCTCGAGCAGGCGCGCATTGCCGACACGCTGAGCCGGGTCGTCGGCCTCCATCAGCTGGGCAAACGCCAGCCGGTCGAAGCCGTCGTCCCCGCCCTCCTCGCCGTACGCGCCGTCGTTGACCTGCACGTAGCGGCCCTCGCGGCGGAAGGTGTCCTGGATCTTGTGATTCAGGATGCCGATCAGCCAGGTGCGCAACGCCGACTGGCCCTGGTACGAAGCGCGGTTCGACAGTGCCGCCACCAATGCGTCCTGCACCGCGTCCTCGGCGAGGTCCTCGTCGCGGATGCGCCGGCGCGCGAATCGCAGCATCGCACCACGATGCGAGGCAAGCTCGGCGGCACTGGGGGCGGTGAGCGCGAAACCGGTGACAGGGGCCATGCGGCAGACTCCAACGCGAAGTGACGATGACGGCAGTCTGGCTCCCGCCCTTTACCTTTCGATCTCGCCAAGATCACGATTCGATAACGGATCGCCACGGGCCGGCGTCCCGCGGCGCCCGCCGCGCCGGGCGCGCGGATGCGCGCCAGGCAGCAGCCGGTGCAGGTTTGCTATGCTGGCCTGGATGGACAAGCGGATTCTGGTGGTCGAAGATCAGCGCGACATTGCCG
>CAZBTE010000199.1:0-4882 GCA_964494665.1 uncultured Limnobacter sp. | reverse complement strand
GTGGCGGGCAGCGAGCAGATCGCGGTCGACCGGATCAACCGCAGCCTGCGCGATTCGCTGAACAACGAGGTCGCGCGGCGCACCGTCGCCGACATGATCTCGGGCGCGCGTGCGCAGGTGGTGGAGAACGTGCGCACGAAGGTCGACGAGGACTCGCGGCAGATCGGCGTGCAGATCATCGACGTGCGCCTGAAGCGGGTCGATTTCGCGCCGGAGGTGTCCGAGCGCGTGTTCGCCCGCATGGAGTCCGAGCGCAAGCAGGTCGCCAACGAGCGGCGCGCCACCGGCGCGGCCGAATCGGAGAAGATCCGTGCCGATGCCGAGCGCCAGCGCGAGGTGATTCTCGCCGAGGCCTACCGCGATGCGCAGCTGATCAAGGGCGAGGGCGACGCGAAGTCGGCCAGCCTGTTCGCGGCGGCGTTCGGCCAGAACCCCGACTTCGCGCGCTTCTATCGCAGCCTCGAGGCGTACCGGGCGTCGTTCAGCACGCGTAGCGACGTGATGGTGCTCGATCCGTCGTCCGAGTTCTTCAGGTACTTCGAGGCGCCGGCCGAGCGGCCGCGCTGAAGCCGCACGGCGCATCGACGGCGTGGCACTCGACGACTGGGTGAGGGCGATCGGCCTGGTGCTGATCCTCGAGGGTGCGATGCCGTTGCTGGCGCCGGGACGTTGGCGCGAGGTGTTCATGCAGGTGGCGCAGTTGCGCGACGGGCAGATCCGCTTCGTCGGCTTCGGCGCAGCGGCGCTGGGCGCCGTGCTGCTGCTGTTCGCCTGAGCTGCGTGCTCCGCGGCGACGCGGAGAGAAGATAGAATAACGGGTTTTGCCGTCGCCGCCCGGCCGCGATGTGTCGCGCGCCGCACCGGCGCCGAGCGAGCCGAGAGCCGAGGAAGGCCATGCGCTGGTTGCTGCCCGAGAACATCGCCGACGTGCTGCCGTCGGAGGCGCGACGCATCGAGGAGCTGCGCCGGCGACTGCTCGACCTGTATCGTTCATACGGCTACGAGCTGGTCATGCCGCCGCTGGTCGAGCACCTCGATTCGCTGCTGACCGGCTCGGGCAGCGACCTCGGGCTGCGCACCTTCCAGCTGGTCGACCAGCTCTCGGGCCGCACGCTGGGCGTGCGCGCCGACATCACGCCCCAGGTGGCGCGCATCGACGCACACCTGCTCGACCGCGCAGGCGTGACCCGGCTGTGCTACGCCGGTTCGGTGCTGCACACGCGCCCGCAGGGGTTGTTCGCCACGCGCGAGCCGATCCACGCCGGTGCCGAGCTGTACGGGCACGCCGGCATCGAAGCCGATCTCGAAGCGATCGACCTGCTGGTGCGTTCGCTCGCTGCCGCCGGCGTGACGAGCGTGCGCATCGACCTGTGCCATGCGGCCATCGTGCCGGCGCTGCTCGCGCTGAACGGCGGCGCGGAGGAACTCGACGTCGAGACGCTCTACGCGCTGCTGCGCGGCAAGGACGTGCCGGGTCTCGCCGACTGGCTGCGCGATGCGCCGGCGGCGTTGCGCGATGCGTTGCAGGTGCTGCCGCGGCTGCACGGACGGGTGGCGGCGGACGCGCCACTGGCCCGGGCGCGCGCCGCGCTGCCCGACGCCGAGCCGGTGTCGGCGGCGCTCGACCAGCTCGAGCGGCTGTGCGCTTCGCCGCTGTGGCGACGCTGGCCGGGCGTGGAGTTGTCGATCGACCTGGCCGATCTGCGCGGCTATCGCTATCACAACGGTGTCACGTTCGCCGCCTACGTCGAGGCGCTGCCGTATGCGATCGCACGCGGCGGGCGCTACGACGGCATCGGGCGGGCGTTCGGGCGGGCGCGCCCGGCCACCGGTTTCTCGATCGAGCTGCGCGCGCTGGCCGGGCTGGCCGAGGAGGCCGCGCCGATGCCGGCGATCCGTGCGCCGTGGTCCGACGACGCAGCACTGATCGAGCGCATCGCCGCGCTGCGCGCCGACGGCGACGTCGTGATCCAGGTGCTGCCGGGTCACGAGCACCAGCAGCAGGAGTTCGCCTGCGACCGCGAGCTCGTCATGCAGGACGGACGCTGGACCGTGCGCCCGTTGGCTACGGGCCGGCACGCCAGGCGCACCTGAGCCACAAGCGGGCGACAAGCGAACGACAACCGAGCGACGCCGTTCCGGCACGCCGTTTCAACGACATCGAAGGCACGAAGAGTCATGGCCAAGAACGTGGTGATCATCGGAACCCAGTGGGGCGACGAGGGCAAGGGCAAGTTGGTCGACTGGCTGACCGACACCGCGCGCGGCGTGGTGCGCTTCCAGGGCGGACACAATGCCGGCCACACGCTGGTCATCGGCGGGCGCAGGCAGGTGCTGCGGCTGATCCCCTCGGGCATCCTGCGCGATGGCGTGACCTGCTACATCGGCAACGGCGTGGTGGTGTCGCCGGCGGCGCTGCTGCAGGAGATCGACGAGCTCGAAGCGGCCGGCGTGTCGGTGCGCGAGCGGCTGCGCGTGAGCGAGGCCTGCGCGCTGATCCTTCCGTATCACGTGGCGCTCGACCAGGCGCGCGAGGCGCGCCGCGGCGACGCGAAGATCGGCACCACCGGGCGTGGCATCGGCCCGGCCTACGAAGACAAGGTGGCGCGCCGCGCGCTGCGCATCCAGGACCTGGCCCGGCCGGCGCGCTTTCGCGAGCGGCTCGACGAAGTGCTCGACCTGCACAATTTCGTGCTCGAGCGTTACCTCGGCGCAGCCCCGGTCGAAGCCGCGCGCGTGGCCGACGAGGCGCTCGCGCTGGGCGAGCGCATCGCGCCGATGGTGGCCGACGTGCCCGCGCTGCTGGCGCAGTCGATGGCGCGCGACGAACCGCTGCTGTTCGAGGGTGCGCAGGGCGCACTGCTCGACATCGACCACGGCACCTATCCGTTCGTCACCAGCAGCAACTGCGTGGCCGGCTACGCGGCCGCCGGTGCCGGCGTCGGCCCGCAGTCGCTGCATCACGTGCTCGGCATCGTGAAGGCCTACACCACGCGCGTCGGCTCGGGCCCGTTCCCGACCGAGCTGCACGACGACGTCGGCCGGCATCTGGCCGAGGTGGGCAAGGAGTTCGGCTCGGTGACCGGACGGCCGCGCCGCTGCGGCTGGTTCGACGCGCCGGCGCTCAGGCGCTCGATCCAGCTCAACGGCGTCACGGGACTGGTGGTCACCAAGCTCGACGTGCTCGACGGCCTGCCGACGGTGCGGCTGTGCACCGGGTATCGCAGCGAGGGGCGCACGCTCGAGCTGCTGCCGTTCGGCGCAGACGCGGTCGGCAGCTGCGAGCCGGTCTACGAGGACATGCCTGGCTGGAGCGAGAGCACGGTCGGCGTGCGCGACTGGGACGCGCTGCCGACCAACGCGCGTCGCTACCTCGAGCGGCTGTCCGAGCTGACCGGGACTCCGATCGACCTGGTGTCCACCGGCCCGGATCGCGACGAGACGATCCTGCTGCGCCACCCGTTTCGCTGAGTGCGGCCGATGGACGACCTGCACGTCTCGTGGGACGCGTACAACGACCTGGTCGAACGGCTGGCGATCGCGGTCTGGGATTCGGGTTGGGAGTTCGACGCGGTCGTGTGCCTGGCGCGCGGCGGGATGCGCATCGGCGACGTGTTCTCGCGGCTGTTCGACAAGCCGCTCGGCGTGCTGTTCACCAGCTCGTATCGCGACGACGCAGGCACCACGCAGGGCCGCCTGCTGATCGGCGAGCACCTGAGTTCGGCACGGCCGCTGCCGCCGGGGCGCTGGCTGCTGGTCGACGACCTCGCCGACACCGGCGAGACGCTGGTGCACGTGCTGTCGACGCTGCGCGAGCGCCATCCGCGCGTGAGCGAGATCCGTTCGGCGGTACTATGGCGCAAGGCTGCGTCGATTGCCGAACCCGACTACTGCGCCGTGCACCTGCCGGCCAATCCGTGGATCCACCAGCCGTTCGAGCAGTACGATCGCCTGCGGCCGGCGCAGTTGAAGGCGCGCCGCGGTTGAACCGGGGCCGCTCGCGAGGAAGATGGTGCCCAGAAGAGGACTCGAACCTCCACAGTGTTGCCACCGCCAGGACCTGAACCTGGTGCGTCTACCAATTCCGCCATCTGGGCGACGGGCCTGCCGGCGACTCCGGCAGGGGGCGCGACACCCGAATGGGGTCGCGCGTGCAGAACCTTGAAAGTTTAGCTCAACGCTTCCAGTTGTCAAATTCCTCGCCCGGCTCCCTGACGTGACGCGACGCCCCACATCGACTGCCTGGTTTGCGCCCACGCGCGAGGCGATCCTCGAATGCCTGCGCGCGGCCGACGTGCCGATGACGCCGGTCGAGTTGGCCGAGCGGCTCGAGGTGCCGTCGACCCACTTCGACAACCTGAACCGGCGCCTGCTCGCGATGGAGCGTGACGGCCAGCTGCTGCCCAACCGCAAGGGGGTGCTGCTGCTGGCGAGCAAGCTCGACCTGACCGCCGGCCGCGTGCAAGGCCATCGCGACGGCTTCGGCTTCCTGATCCCCGACGCAGGTGGCCCGGACGTGTTCCTGTCGCCGCGCGAGATGCAGAAGGTGATGCACGGCGATCGCGCGCTGGTCAAGCGCAGCGGCTACGATTCGCGCGGCCGTCCGGAGGGGCGCATCGTCGAGGTGACCGAGCGCGCGCACCGCAAGCTCGTTGGGCGCTTCCTGAACGAGCGCGGCGTGCACATCGTGGTGCCCGAGGACCAGCGCATCAAGCACGACATCCTGATTCCGCCCGGCGATACGCACCGCGCGCAGCACGGCCAGGTGGTCACCGTGGAGATCGTCGATCCGCCGTCGGGCCAGGCGCCGCCGATCGGACGCGTGGTGGAGGTGCTGGGCGAGATCGACGACCCCGGCATGGAGATCGAGATCGCGGTGCGC
>CAZBTE010000198.1:2491-4896 GCA_964494665.1 uncultured Limnobacter sp. | reverse complement strand
AGCTATACCCCCGAAGAGCCAGCGAGTATATGTCACCGCGACACCGGCACGCAAGTCGGCGCACCCTCGCGTGCTAGACTCGACCGGCCCCCGGTTGCCCTTCCCCATACAGCGGATACGCGTCTCATGACAGCCAGCATTCTCGACGGCGCCGCACTGGCGCGCTCCATCCGCGCCGACATGGCGCAACGCGCAGCCGCGCTGTCGGCGCGCGGCCACCCGCCCGGCCTGGCGGTGATCCTGGTCGGCGAAGACCCGGCCTCGTCGGTCTACGTACGCAACAAGGTCAAGGACTGCGAGGAGTCGGGCATTCGCTCCACGCTCGATCGCCTGCCCGCCGACACGACGCAGGCAACGCTGCTCGCGCGCATCCACGCGCTCAACGCCGACCCGTCGGTGCACGGCGTCCTGGTCCAGCTGCCGTTGCCGCCGCAGATCGACACGAACGCGGTGATCGAGGCGATCTCGCCGGCCAAGGACGTCGATGGCTTTCACGTCGCCAGTGCCGGCGCGCTGATGACCGGGCAGCGGGGTTTTCGTCCCTGCACGCCGTATGGCGTGATGAAGCTGCTCGAGCACGCCGGCGCGACGCTGAAAGGCGCCGAGGCGGTGGTGATCGGGCGCAGCAACATCGTCGGCAAGCCGCAGGCGATGCTTCTCTTGCAGTCCGACGCCACCGTCACCATCTGCCACAGCAGGACGCGCGATCTGGCTGCCCACACGCGGCGCGCGGACATCCTGGTGGCCGCGGTCGGACGCGCGAAGATGATCACCGGCGACATGGTCAAGCCTGGCGCCATCGTGATCGACGTCGGCATGAACCGCGATGACGCCGGCAAGCTGTGCGGCGACGTGGATTTCGACAGCGTGCGCGAGGTGGCCGGCTGGATCACGCCGGTGCCCGGCGGCGTCGGGCCGATGACGCGCGCGATGCTGCTGGTGAACACGATCGAGGCCGCCGAGCGCGCAGCAGGCTGAATGGCGCGAACGACGAACGAACGACCGAAGATGCAGATGCCCGCCACCGACTCCACGACCTCCTCCGCAACCCCTGCCGGTGCAGCCGGCGCCGCGACGTCGCCGGCGCTCGGCAACCCGCTGCTGGACTTTTCGGGGTTGCCGCGATTCGCCGACTTCGAGCCGGCGCACATCACGCCGGCGGTCGACGCGCTGCTGGCCGAGGCCCGCGCCACGCTGGCTGCGGTCACCGATCCGGGCACGCCCGCCACGTGGGATGCGTTCATCGAGCCGCTCGAAGACGCCACCGAACGCCTCGGGCGCGCCTGGGGCATGGTGGGGCACCTGAACGGCGTGGCCGATACGCCGCCGCTGCGCGAGGCGTACAACGCCAACCTGCCCAAGGTCACGCAGTTCTGGACCGAGCTGTCGCAGCACGAAGCGCTGTTCGCCCGCTACAAGGCCTACGCCGCGTCGCCCGAGTACGCGGCGCTGCCGCCGGTGCGTCGACGCATCGTCGATCACGCGCTGCGCGACTTCCGGCTCGGCGGCGCCGAGCTGGTGTCGCCGGCGCGCGAGCGCTTCGCCGAACTGCAGGAGCGCCAGGCGGCGCTCGCGCAGAAGTTCTCCGAGAACGTGCTCGATGCCACCAACGCGTTCGCGCAGGTCGTCACCGACGAGACCGAGCTGGCCGGGCTGCCCGACGACGCGCGCGAGGCCGCCCGCGAAGCCACGCAGGGTGATGGCATCGAGGGCTGGAAGTTCACGCTGCAGTTCCCCTCGTACCTGCCGGTGATGCAGTACGCCGCGCACCGGCCGCTGCGCGAGCGCATGTACCGCGCCTATGCGACGCGCGCCTCGCGCAACGCGCTTGCCCCCGAGGGCGAGGCGGCCGCCGCACTGGACAACGCACCGATCATCGACGAGCTGCTCGCGCTGCGTGCCGAGGAAGCCACGCTGCTCGGCTACGCCAATTTCGCCGAAGTGTCGCTGGTGCCGAAGATGGCCGAGTCGCCTGCGAAGGTGATGACGTTCCTGCACGACCTTGCGGTGCGTGCGCGACCGTTCGCCGAGCGCGACATGGCCGAGCTGCGCAGCTTTGCCTCGGATGCCCTCGGGCTCGCCGAGCTGCAGGCCTGGGACCTCGCGTTCGCCAGCGAGAAGCTCAAGGAGGCGCGCTATTCGTTCTCCGACCAGACGGTCAAGCAGTACTTCCAGCTGCCGCGCGTGCTCGAAGGCCTGTTCGCGCTGATCGAGCGCCTGTACGGCGTGCGCATCCTGCCCGACGAGGCGCCGGCCTGGCATCCGGACGTGCGCTTTCACCGCATCGAGCGCGACGGCCGGCTGGTCGGCCAGTTCTACACCGACCTGTACGCGCGCGCCTCCAAGCGTCCGGGTGCGTGGATGGACGACGCCCGCTCGCGCCGCCGCCACGGCACGTCGCTGCA
>CAZBTE010000198.1:0-2481 GCA_964494665.1 uncultured Limnobacter sp. | reverse complement strand
TGGCCTACCTGGTGTGCAACTTCCAGCCGCCGGTCGGCGGGCGCCCGGCGCTGCTCAGCCATGACGACGTGACCACGCTGTTCCACGAAGTGGGCCACGGCCTGCACCACCTGCTCACGCGCGTCGACGAGCTCGCCGTGTCGGGCATCTCGGGCGTGGAATGGGACGCGGTCGAACTGCCCAGCCAGTTCATGGAGAACTTCTGCTGGGAATGGGACATCGTGCACTCGATGAGCGCGCACGTCGACACCGGCGAGCCGCTGCCGCGCGAGCTGTTCGACCGGATGCTGGCGGCGAAGAACTTCCAGAGCGGCATG
The DNA here is from genome assembly GCA_964494665.1 of uncultured Limnobacter sp. Lineage (GTDB taxonomy): Bacteria > Pseudomonadota > Gammaproteobacteria > Burkholderiales > Burkholderiaceae_E > Zeimonas. The sequence goes on along the minus strand of CAZBTE010000198.1, from coordinate 2,164 downwards.
GCGACGCTGCGCCAGATCGAGTTCGCGCTATTCGACATGCGCCTGCACGCCGGCCACGTGCCGGGCGGCGAGAAGAGCGTGCAGGACGTGCTCGACGAAGTGCGCCGCGAAGTGGCGGTGGTGGTGCCGCCGTCGTGGAACCGCTTCCAGAACAGCTTCTCGCACATCTTCGCCGGCGGCTACTCGGCCGGCTACTACAGCTACAAGTGGGCCGAGGTGCTGTCGGCCGATGCCTACGCGGCGTTCGAGGAAGCAATGGCGCAGCCCGACGCACCGTCGCGCGTGGCCGAGACCGGCCGGCGCTTCCTCGACGAGGTCCTGTCCGTCGGCGGCAGCCGACCGGCCATCGACTCGTTCCGCGCGTTCAGAGGACGGGACCCGGAGCTCGACGCCCTGCTTCGACATAATGGGATGGTCGAGGCATCCGTCGCAGGGCCGTCCCATGCATAGCCGTCAGTCCGTCGCCGCCTTCTCCGTCGCGTTCGCGGTGGCCGCGCTCGCCGCGGCGCTCGGCGCCCCCGACGCGCACGCGCAGTACAAGTGGATCGATGCCGACGGGCGCGTGAACTACGGCGACCGCCCGCCGCCGCCCGACAGCCGCCGCATCGTGCGCGCGCCCACCGGCGCGCACTCGTCGGAGGCCCCCGCGTCGGGCGACCATCGCTTGCCGTACGCGCTGCGTGCAGCGGCCAGCCGTCACCCGGTCGTGCTCTACACCACCGTCGACTGCGAGCCGTGCGAGCTCGGGCGCAACCACCTGCTGAAGCGGGGCGTGCCGTTCGTCGAGAAACAGGTGAAGAGCGCCGCCGACGTCAAGGCGTTCGGCGTGCTGAAGTTCGAATCGGCCCAGTTCCCTGCGATCGCGGTCGGCTCGGACCGCATGGTGGGTTACGAGGCGACGCGCTGGGACCGGATGCTCGACGCCGCCGCGTATCCACGCTCCTCGATGCTGCCGCCGAATTATCTTGCGCGCACCGTCGAGCCGCTCGCCCCCGCCGTGCCGACGACCACCGCACTCGGCGCCGGCAATGGCGCCTCCGAGCCCACCGCAGCGGCCCCCGACGCGGGCGGCTTGCCGCTGCCCGCGCGCGAAGAGCGTTTCGAGAACCCGATCCGGTTCTGACGAGCCCGTCCGGGTCCGGCAACGCCGGCGCCCGGACGCGGCGCTTCTGCGACCTTCAGTCGCGGCGCAGCTTCGAGAACCAGTGCTCCATCAGCCTGCCGGCCGCTTCGCGGCCGCCCAGGCCGAACGAGAGCGCGACCGCGACTGCCACCGCACCGAGCGTGAGCCCGAACGCGAGGTTGACGATCGAATCGGCGATGCCCATCGCACGCAGGCCCATCGCCAGCACCAGGCCGATGATCAGCGCGCGCACCAGCGCGCCCAGCCACGGCGCTTCGCGGTGCTCGCTGCGCCCGACGGCCGAGCCCAGCAGGTTGGCCAGCCACAGGCCGACCAGCAGGATCACGATGCCCAGCAGCACGTCGCTGCCAAAGACGATGAAGCCGCCCACCAGGTCGCTGAGCTGCACGAAGTTCAGGCGGTTGGCCGCCTCGGCCACCGCCAGCAGCATTGCGAAGAACAGCAGCAGGCGACCCAGCAGGCGCGACAGCCCCAGCGTGCCGAGCGCCGGCTGCAGGCCGAGCCGCTCGCCGAGCCGGTCGACGCCGGCGCCCTCGAGCACGCTGGTGACCAGCCCGGCGACGAAGCGCGCCACGTACCAGGTGACGCCGAGAATGAGGGCCGCCGCCACCAGCTCCGGCAACGCCGCGACGAACTGGCTCAGCATGTGCTGCGCCGGCCCCGACACCGACTCGAGCTGCAGCGCATCGAGCGCGGAGATCAGCGCCGGCACGAATATGACGAGGAACACGATCATGCCCACGAGCCTGGGCAGGTCGGTCGCCTCGGCCAGGCCGGCGCTGCGCGCCAGCGATTGCAGCCGCGTGGCCACCAGCAGGTTCGAGACGATGCCGCTCACGATCTTCGCGACGTAGTAGCCGACCAGGAGGATGACGATCGCGGCCACCAGATCCGGCAGGAATCCGAGCAGCCGGTCGAGCAGGTTCTGCACCGGCCCCAGCAGCGCCTCCATGCCGAGCGCACCCAGCACCATCGGCAGGAACAGCAGCAGCACGACCCAGTAGCCGACGTGTCCGATGC
>CAZBTE010000197.1:0-4919 GCA_964494665.1 uncultured Limnobacter sp. | reverse complement strand
TACTCGCGCTGATGCTGTTCTTCGTCTGGTGGACGATGCGCGGCAGGAAATGACGGGCGCAATCCCATCGCGTCAGTGCAGCGTGCGCGGCATGCTGAGCTTGAACGCTTCGATCGGCACCTCGAAGCGGTGCCCGTCTTCGGCGACGAAGAAGTAGCTTCCCTGCATCGTGCCGGTGGGCGTGGCGATCTGGCTGCCGCTGGTGTACTCGAAGCGTTCGCCCGGTGCCAGCAGCGGCTGCTGACCCACGACCCCCAGCCCCTTCACTTCCACCACCCGGCCGCTCTCGTCCGAGATGATCCAGTGGCGGCTGATCAGCTGTGCCGGCACGTTGCCGGTGTTGGTGATGTGCACCGTGTACGCGAATGCATATCGCTCGTCGTCCGGCTGCGATTGCTCGGGCAGGAAGACGCTCTGGACGTCGATGCGGAAACGGTAGTGCTTGTCGGGCACGGAAAATCGGGCGGATGCCGGAGAACGCGCGAACCCGGACGGTCGCTACAATCGTGATTGTAGTCAAGAGGCTTCCGACAGCCCCATCAACCCCTGGGCGTTTCCGATCATGACACGTGAGTTCCGTATCGCTCCGAGCATCCTGTCGGCCGATTTCTCCCGCCTCGGCGAAGAGGTGAGGGCGGTCGAGGCCGCCGGCGCCGACATGATCCACTTCGACGTGATGGACAATCACTACGTGCCGAACCTCACGATCGGCCCGCTGGTGTGCGAGGCACTGCGCCCGCACCTGAAGATCCCGATCGACGTGCACCTGATGCTCAGTCCGGTCGACCGCATCGTCGGCGACTTCGTGAAGGCCGGTGCGAACCTGATCACGTTCCACCCGGAAGCGTCGGACCACGTGGATCGCACGCTGCAACTGATCCGCGACAGCGGCTGCCGGGCAGGACTGGTGTTCAATCCGGCCACGCCGCTGCACCATCTCGATCACGTGATGGACAAGCTCGACATGGTGCTGCTGATGTCGGTCAATCCCGGTTACGGCGGCCAGAAGTTCATTGCGTCGACGTTGCCGAAGATCCGCTCGGTGCGCGAACGCATCGACGCCCACGTGGCGGCCGGTGGCCAGCCGATCTGGCTCGAGATCGACGGCGGCGTGAAGGTCGACAACATCGCGGAGGTGGCGCGCGCCGGGGCCGACACCTTCGTGGCCGGTTCGGCGGTGTTCAGCGCCGCCGATCCCGACGGCGGCTATCGCGGCGTCTTCGGACAACTGCGCGCGGCGCTCGCATCGCTCTGACCGGCATGACCCGGCGCTTCCATGCGCGCGGCGTCGCGATCGACCTGGACGGCACGATGCTCGACACGGTCGCCGACCTGACGGCGGCCGTCAATGCGATGCTCGCCGACTTCGGCCGGCCGCCGCTGCCCGAATCGACGGTGCGCAGCTATGTCGGCAAGGGGGCGCGCATCCTCGTGCATCGCGCGCTGTCGGGTTCGCTCGACGGGCGCGTCGACGAGGCCAGCGCCGATCGCGGCATGGCGTCGTTCGAGCGCCACTACGCGCGCGAGAACGGGCGCTCGACCACCGTGTATCCGGGCGTGGCCGAAGGACTCGCCGCGATGCGCGACAAGGGCCTGCGTCTTGCCTGCGTGACCAACAAGCCGCAGGCATTCGCCGAGTCGCTGATGGTGCGCACCGGACTGTCGCGGCACTTCGAGCTGACGGTGGGCGGAGATGTGCTGCCGCGGCGCAAGCCCGACCCGATGCAGTTGCTGCACGTGTGCGAGCGCTTCGGGCTCGCGCCGTCGCGGATGGTGGCGATCGGCGACTCGCTGAACGATGCGCAGGCCGCGCGCGCTGCCGGCATGCCGGTGATGGTGGTGCCCTACGGCTACAACGAAGGCCGACCGGCCGACACCATCGATGCGGATCAGATCGTCGCCACGCTGCTCGATGCCGCGCAGCGGATCGTCGCGGATGGTGAAGCGCGAGGCGATTGACCGGCACCGGCGCGGTGGTATAGTTCGCCGGTTCGTACCCAGGCAAGACATCCCTTCCCTCATGCGTCTCTTCCAGGAAAAGCAGTCCGCCCGCAACGCCGGCAATTGGCGCGCGTGGCGCTGGTGGTGCTGGCGCTGATCGCCACGCACCGGCCGAGCCGATAGCGCCCCCGCGGCGCCGCGCTTCCGGCCAGTTTCCTGGTTCCACCCGTTCACGAGCGCGCCCGGCCGCGCGCCGCCGATCCCGACAGGGGTCCGGACGCGAGTCCGCGAGGGATACATGACCGAGATCGAATTCAGGGCGATTGCCGCCCAGGGCTACAACCGCATTCCGCTGCTGCTCGAGTGCTTCGCTGACCTCGACACGCCGTTGTCGCTGTACCTGAAGCTGGCGAACGAGCCGTACAGCTTCCTGCTCGAATCGGTGGTCGGCGGCGAGCGCTTCGGGCGCTACTCGTTCATCGGCCTGCCCGCGAGCACGATCATCCGCTCCACCGCCGATGGTGCCGAGGTGGTGAAGAACGGCGAGACCATCGAACGCTACCAGGGCAACCCGCTCGACTTCGTCGACGCCTGGCAGAAGCGCTTCAAGGTGGCGGTGCGCCCGGGGCTGCCTCGATTCTGCGGCGGGCTGGCCGGCTACTTCGGGTACGACGCGGTGCGCCACATCGAGCCGCGCGCCGCGGGGCGCGACAAGCCGGACCCGGTCGGCGTTCCCGACGTGTTCCTGCTGCTCACCGAGGAGCTGGCGATCGTCGACAATGTCACCGGCAAGATCTACCTGATGGTCTATGCCGATCCGGCCGAGGGCGAGGCGTACCAGCGCGCACGCAAGCGCCTGCGCGAGCTCTACGCGCAGCTGTCGCGGCCGCTGCAGATGCCCTCGCACGAACCGGGCTACGAGACCGGCGAGCGCCGCGTGTTCGCCCGCGACGATTACCTCGCGGCGGTCGCGCGTGCCAAGGACTACATCCTGGCCGGCGACGTGATGCAGGTGCAGGTCGGCCAGCTGATCGAAAAGCCGTTTCGCGATTCGCCGGTCACGCTGTACCGCGCGCTGCGCTCGATCAATCCGTCGCCGTACATGTACTTCTACGACCTCGGCGAATTCCACATCGTCGGCGCCTCGCCCGAGATCCTGGTGCGTCAGGAGCGCCAACCGGACGGCGACCGCATCACGATCCGCCCGCTCGCCGGCACGCGCAGGCGCGGCGCCACGCCGGCACAGGACGAGGCGCTCGCGCAGGAGTTGCTCGCCGACCCCAAGGAGATCGCCGAGCACGTGATGCTGATCGACCTCGCGCGCAACGACATCGGCCGCATCGCCGAGGTCGGCAGCGTGCGCGTCACCGACCAGCTGGCGATCGAACGGTATTCGCACGTGATGCACATCGTCTCCAACGTCGAGGGTCGGCTGAAACCCGGCATGGGGCCGATCGACGTGCTGCGCGCGACCTTTCCGGCCGGAACTCTGACCGGCGCGCCGAAGATCCGCGCGATGCAGATCATCGACGAGCTCGAGCCGACCAGGCGCGGCATCTACGGCGGCGCCTGCGGCTACGTCTCGTTTCTCGGCGACCTGGATCTCGCGATCGCGATCCGCACCGCGGTGGTGAAGGACGGCACGCTGTACGTGCAGGCCGCAGCGGGAGTCGTCGCCGACTCGGTGCCCGGGAACGAGTGGCAGGAAACCGAGAACAAGGCGCGCGCGGTGCTGCGCGCGGCGGAGCTGGTGCAGGCCGGCCTCGATGGACAGATCTGACGCAGGCGGAGACGGACATGCTGCTGATGATCGACAACTACGACAGCTTCACCTGGAACCTGGTGCAGTACTTCGGCGAGCTGGGTGAACAGGTGCACACGGTGCGCAACGACGCGATCACGCTCGACGAGGTCGCCGCGCTCGCGCCGGCGCGTATCGTCATTTCACCGGGCCCGTGCACGCCGCTCGAGGCCGGCATCTCGTTGCCGCTGATCGAGCGCTTTGCGGGCCGCATCCCGATCCTCGGCGTTTGCCTGGGCCACCAGGCGATCGGTGCGGCCTTCGGCGGACGGGTCGTGCGCGCCATGCAGGTGATGCACGGCAAGACCTCGCCGATCCGCCACGCGGGGGCCGGCGTGTTCCGCGGCCTGCCCGATCCCTTCACCGCGATCCGCTACCACTCGCTGGCGATCGATCGCGAGACGCTGCCCGACTGCCTGGAGATCACCGCCTGGACTGCCGACGGCGAGATCATGGGCGTGCGCCATCGCACGCTGGCCGTCGAAGGCGTGCAGTTCCATCCCGAATCGATTCTCACCGAGCACGGCCACGCGCTGCTCGCCAACTTCCTTGGAGAACCGCAATGACCATCACCGCGCAGGAAGCGCTGACCCGTTGCATCGAGCATCGCGAGATCTTCCACGACGAGATGCTCAAGCTGATGCGCCAGATCATGAGCGGCGAGATGTCGCCGACGATGAGCGCGGCGATCCTGATGGGCCTGCGCGTGAAGAAGGAGACGATCGGCGAGATCAGCGCCGCGGCGCAGGTGATGCGCGAGTTCGCCAACAAGGTCGAGGTCGACGGCGGGCCGCACTTCGTCGACGTCGTGGGCACCGGCGGCGACGGCTCGCACACCTTCAACATCTCGACCGCGTCGGCCTTCGTCGCGGCAGCGGCCGGTGCCACGGTGGCCAAGCACGGCAACCGCGGGGTGTCGTCGAAGTCCGGAGCGGCCGACGTGCTCGAGGCGCTCGGCGCCAACATCATGCTGAGCCCGGAGCAGGTGGCCGACTGCGTGCGTGCCACCGGCGTGGGTTTCATGTTCGCGCCCAACCACCACCCGGCAATGAAGAACGTCGCGTCGGTGCGCCGCGAGCTGGGCGTGCGCACCATCTTCAACATCCTCGGCCCGCTCACCAATCCGGCCGGCGCGCCCAACATCCTGATGGGCGTGTTCCACCCCGACCTGGTCGGC
>CAZBTE010000196.1:0-4921 GCA_964494665.1 uncultured Limnobacter sp. | reverse complement strand
TCATGAAGAAGAGCCGCGAGCTCGGGATGCAGACCTTCGACCAGGCGCTGTTCGACCTGTTCGAGGAGGGGCAGATCGGCTACGAGGATGCGCTGCGCAACGCCGACTCGGTGAACGACCTGCGGCTGAACATCAAGCTGAACAGCAAGCGCTCGGAGCGCGATCTCTCGCGCGGCATCGAGCACCTGGACATCGTCTAGCGCGAACCGCGCGGATTGCTCCGCGCGTTCCTAGTCCTTGTGCCGGAAGCGGATCCGGCCCTTGGTCAGGTCGTACGGCGACAACTCCATCGTGACGCGGTCGCCGGGCAGCACCCGGATCCGGTGCTTCTTCATCTTTCCGGCGGCATACGCCGACACTTCGATGCCGTTGCTCAGCGTCACGCGAAAGCGTGTGTCCGGAAGGACTTCGGCGACGACGCCTTCCATTTCGATCAACTCTTCCTTGGCCATGTTCGACTCCTGATACGCGGCCCGCGCGCAAGCCGCGCGCAGTCGCGCGGCGACGTGGACGGATCTACGGTGCCGTCAGGACCTTCTCGGCGCACTGTCTCGGTGCGCGCCGGCCCGGGCTCGGGCGCTGGCGACCGGCAATGTTGGCCGGCCTGGACGGCGATGCATTGAGGGAATTCGACATTATATCCCGCCTGGGAGGCGAGGTCCCGATATCGGTGCGCGAGTTTGCATCGACCCGGTCGATCATCTATAACCGCTCGCATGCATTTCCTCCATCGCCCCGGCACCGTTGTTCGCGCCCGGCTGGCCGCGGGCGCACTCGCCTGCCTGCTGACGGGCGCCGCGCACGCCGATACCATCACGTTGCACAACGGCGACCGGCTCACCGGGCGCATCCTGCACATGTCTCCGTCCACGCTCACTTTCGAGACCACCTGGGCCGGCGAGCTCAAGATCCCGCGCTACGAGGTGAAGACGATCGAAACGGACAAGGCAGTCGGCGTGTTGCGGGAGCGTTCGGGGCGAACCGAGCAGCTGATGGTGACACCTGCCGCGCCGGGCCAGGTGACGCTCACCCCGGAGCCGGCGGCGCCGGAGGAAGTGCCCGCGCCGATCCAGCAGGGCGAGGCACCGACATCGTCGGTGCAGGCGCCGCAGCCGGGCGTCGCGTCGCCGTCGCAGCAGCCTGGCGTGACGGTGCCGTTCGCGCGCGTGCGCTACATCAATCCGAAGCCCGAGGAAAGCGGCGAGGGCGTTTCCTACGAGGGGCGCGTGTCGTTGTCGGGCGCCGTGATGCGCGGCAATACCGTGGGCGACAACCTCTACGCCGAAAGCGACCTCACCGCCCGCGCGAAGGACTGGCGCTACCAGCTGGGCGCGAAGCTGCGCCACGAACGCGATAGCGCGAGGACGACGGCGTCGAATGCGCTCGTCAGCGGCAACTTCGACCGCTTCCTCGACGAGCGCAAGTTCCGCTACCTGCGCGGATCGCTCGAGCGCGACCGCTTCCGCGACATCGCCCTGCGCGGCGCGCTCGGGGGCGGCTACGGCGTGCAGTGGATACAGACGGCACGTACCAGGCTGGCGCTGCGCGGCGGTCTCGACATCATCGACGTGAGGCGCTATGCCGGAGCCGACGAGACCTGGCCCGCGCTCGGTTGGGGCATCAACTTCACGCATCGGCTCGACCGCCTGTCGGCAGAGCTGTTCCACGACCAGCAGGGTTTCTGGAACCTCGAGGACCCCTCGGAGGCAACCGTGCGCAGCCGCACCGGGGTGCGCGTGCCGTTCGCGTTCGGCCTCACCGCTTCGTTGCAGCTCAACGTCGACTGGGAGAGCGAACCCACGGCCGCGAGCCGCACGACCGATTCGAGCCTGCTGCTGGGACTGAGCTATGCGTGGTAGGCGCGCAGTGCGCTCGATGCTGGCTGTGCCGCTGCTGGTCGCATCGGCATGCGCGCCGCTGGCTCCGCTGACGACCGAAGCGGATCGCGCCGGGCAGCGAGCGTCTGCCGCGAACGCAACCGCGCCAACGGCGCCGCGCATCGATGCCCGTGCCGCGGCAAGTGCCTACGCGGGCGCGCGAACGTACGCCGGAGTGCTCGATTGCCCGGGCTGCGAGGCGCAGCGGATCACGCTCACCATCTTCTCCGACGGCACTTTCCGGATGCGCCAGGCCGGCGCCGGGGTCGCGTACGACCTCGGCCGCTGGAGCCGGTCGGCGGATGCGGCCGACGTGCTGGTCCTGCAGGGCGATACCGAAGGCGCGCGCATGCTGCGGCGCGTGGCGCCCGACGGACTGGTGATCGTCGACAACGAGGGCCGCGCGCTGCGCGGCGCCGGCGAGGCGTTGCTGACGCGCGCGGCGCAGGTCGATCCGCTCGGCGGCCCGCTGCGACTCGTCGGCATGTACCAGCGCGAGGGACACGATCCGGTATTCGTCGAATGCCTGACCGGCCAGCGCATGCCGGTGGTGGTCGATACGGCGCAGGCGGCCGGTGCGCCCGCTGCCCCGCAGGCGGCGCTGGACGCCGCGCACCGTGCGGTGAGCCTGGCGCCTGCCGACCCGTCGCTGGCCATCGTGCGGGGTTACCTGCAGCCGCGCCTGGTGCGGCCGGACAGTCCGGGCAAGGAGGCGCTGGTGGTGACCGGCTTCGAGCGCGTCATGCGTGAGGGTCGCTGCGAGGACGTGGTGCGCAAGCCGCGATGAGCGCCGACCGCCTGTTCCTCCTCGTCGGCGCGTTGCTGGGGGCGCTCGGCGTCGTGGCCGGCGCGATCGGAGCGCACGCGCTGCGCACCTTGCTGGCACCGGAGAAGCTGGCGGTGTTCGAGACCGCCGTGCGCTTCCAGATGTACCACGCGGTCGCGCTGTGCGTGCTCGGATTGGTGATCGGCCGCTTCGAGGGCCGCGCGGTGCCGTGGGCGGGTGCGCTGCTCGTGCTGGGTACGCTGCTGTTCAGCGGCAGCCTTTACGTGTACGTGATGACCGGCGTGCGCTTTGCCGCGAGCATCACGCCGTTCGGTGGTGCCTCGCTCATCGCCGGGTGGGCGTGCCTGGCGTGGGCGGCGTTGACGTCGCCACGCCGTTCTGCCCATTGACGGACCGCTCGCGCGCGAACACCTCGAAGCCGTACAGCCTGCACTCGATCGCGCCGTTGTACAGAGGCGTGCGGCGACGTTCCTTCATGCCCAACTGCCGCGGCAGGTCGCGGTCGCTGCTGAGCAGCCAGGCCTGCCAACCGGCGAACGCGCTGCGCAGTGCCACGCCGAACGCGCGCATCGCCTGTTCGTGGCGTGCACGGTCGCGCGACGTGAAGCGCGGCGCGGCTGCGTCGTCGATGTCCATGCGCTCGCCGTACGGCGGATTGGAGACGATGAAGCCGGACGACGGAAACGGCGGTCTTGCGTGGGCCGCGTCGGCCGCGCGTACGTCGATCGCCTGCGCCGGGAGGCCGGCACGCTCGACGTTGCGCCGTGTCTGTTCGATCGCGCGCGGGTCGATGTCGGAAGCGGCAATGCGTGCCGCGCCGCCGGCGCGATGCGCGGCGCGCTGCGTCCTGCGGACCGCGTCGGTGCGCAACGACGCCCATAGCCGTGCGTCGTGATCGAGCAGTCTTTCCAGCCCGAAGCGGCGCGAAAGGCCCGGCGCGATGTCCAGCGCGATCTGCGCGGCCTCGATCGCGATGGTCCCGGAACCGCAGAACGGGTCGTACAGTGGCACCTCCGGCGTCCATCCGGCGAGCGCGAGCAGCCCCGCGGCGAGATTCTCCTTCAGGGGTGCCGCACCCTTGTCGTCGCGCCCCGATCGCCAACCGCGCTTGAACAGCGGCTCGCCGCTCAGGTCGAGGTACAGCGTGGCCTGCCGGTCCTCGAGGTAAGCGAACACGCGCGCATCCGGTGTACGGGTGTCGATCGAAGGACGCGCGCCGGTGCGCTCGCGCAGGCGATCGACGATGCCGTCCTTCACGCGCAGCGTGGCGAAGTTCAGGCTGCGCAGCGGCGAGCGCACTGCATTGAGGTCGACGCGCAGGCCGTGGCGGGCGTCGAAGTACCGCTCCCACTCGATGCCCCGGGCCAGCCGGTACAGGTCGTCGTCGTCGCGATAGCGCCGCTGCCCGACCCGGCGCAGCACACGACTCGCAAGGCGCGACCAGAGATTGGTGCGGTATGCAACCTCGCGGTCGCCGGCGAACAGCACGCCGCCGCCTGCAGCGCGACAATCCTGCGCACCGAGCGCACCCAGCTCTGCGGCAAGCGCCGCTTCGAGACCGCGCGGGCAGGCCGCGAACAGGTCGGTTTCGTCGGACGTTGCCGGCAGGGCCTGCGTCACGTCAGAACGGCTTGACGACCACCAGCACCACCGCCAGCAGCAATGCGATGACCGGCAGCTCGTTGAACCACCGGAACCACACGTGCGAGCGGCGGTTCTCGCCGCGCTCGAAGCGTCGCAGCAGGCGCCCGCACGCGTGGTGATAGCCGAGCAGCACGACCACCACCGCGAGTTTCGCGTGCATCCAGGCGCCGCCCACGCCGTAGCCGAGCCACAACCACAGCCCGAGCGCCACCGCCAGCAGCATCAGCGGCTGCATGAAACGCCACAACTTGCGCGCCATCAACAGCAGCCGGTCGCGCTCGGCGCCGGCCGATTCGACCATGGCCAGGTTCACGAAGATGCGCGGCAGATAGAACAGCCCGGCGAACCAGCTGGTCACGAAGACGATGTGGAATGCCTTGATCCAGAGATAGCCCGCGGTCATCGCACCGATCCTGCGAATGTCCGCGACCTGCGGCGCGCCCGGCTCAGCGGCCCACGCACGCTCAGCTGCGCACTTCGCCGTGCCCGAACACGACGTATTTCAGCGACGTGAGGCCCTCGAGGCCGACCGGGCCGCGCGCGTGCAGCTTGTCGGTGGAGATGCCGATCTCCGCGCCCAGCCCGTACTCGAAGCCGTCGGCGAAGCGGGTCG
>CAZBTE010000195.1:0-4929 GCA_964494665.1 uncultured Limnobacter sp. | reverse complement strand
GTGACGCTGCAGAGCCGGCGGGCCGCGATGGACGGCTCGCCGACGAAGAACATGCGGCTGGTGTCGCCGTGGAAGCCGTCCTTGATGACCGTGACGTCGATGTTCAGGATGTCGCCGTTCTTGAGCACCTTCTCGCCCGGTATGCCGTGGCACACCTGGTGGTTGACCGAAGTGCAGATCGAGCGCGGGTAGGGGCGATAGCCGGGCGGTGCGTAGTTCAGCGGCGCCGGAACGGTCTGCTGCACGTCGACCATGTAGGCATGGCACAGCCGATCGATCTCGCCGGTGGTGACACCTGCGCGGACGAACGGGGCGATGTAGTCGAGCACCTCGCTGGCGAGGCGGCCTGCGACGCGCATCGCGGCGATTTCTTCGGCGGACTTCAGGACGATGGCCATGCTATGATTATAAGCTTGGCTCAGTGCCCATGAGGCTGCGAGCCAAAATCGCGCGCACCGCCGAATTGGGGTGCCGCCGTCGGATTCACTTCATGCCCGTTCCGGTGCGCTGCCGGGCCAGGGGGTTGGCGGATCCGGCGTGCGGTCGGCAAGGGCAGCGCCGCGGCACCGGCTTCGCGCCGGCGTCGGGCCAGCCTTGCGGTCGGTGCGTCAGGCCCAACCCGATCGGAGTTTGTCATGTCCGTCACCATGCGGCAAATGCTCGAGGCCGGAGTTCACTTCGGCCACCAGACGCGGTTCTGGAATCCCCGGATGGCCCCGTACATCTACGGCCATCGCAATCGCATCCACATCTTCAACCTCGAGAAGACGCTCGTCCTGTACCAGGACGCGATGAAATACCTGCGCCAGCTCGCCGCGAACCGCGGGACGGTGCTGTTCGTCGGCACCAAGCGCCAGGCGCGCGAGGTCGTCGCCGAGGAAGCGGCGCGAGCCGGCATGCCCTACGTCGACCAGCGCTGGCTCGGCGGCATGCTGACCAACTTCAAGACCGTCAAGGGATCGATCAAGCGGCTCAAGGACATGGAAACCACCGTCTCCGAAGGCGGGATGGAGCGCATGTCGAAGAAGGAGTCGCTGCTGTTCCAGCGCGAACTCGAGAAGCTGCAGAAGAGCCTCGGCGGCATCAAGGAGATGGGCGCGCTGCCCGACGCGATGTTCGTCATCGACGTGGGCTTCCACAAGATCGCGGTGACCGAGGCGAACAAGCTCGGCATCCCGGTCGTCGCCGTCGTCGACACCAACCATTCCCCCAGCGGCATCGAGCACCCGATTCCCGGCAACGACGACTCCGGCAAGGCGATTCGCCTGTACGCGCGCGGGGCCGCCGACGCGATCCTCGAAGGACGCGCCGCGGCGCTGCAGGAGATCGTCAAGACCGCAGGCGACGAGGAGGAGTTCGTCGAGATCGAAGGCGAAGACGCCTGAGCCCGAGGGCGAAGACGCCGGCCTCGCGTCTTCCCGATGCCGTAGTGCGCGCTCGCCCGGCGAGCGCGCGACCAGATCAAGGAGTCAGCCGATGACCGCAATCACCGCGAGCATGGTGAAGGAGCTGCGCGACAAGACCGACGCGCCGATGATGGAATGCAAGAAGGCGCTCGCCGAAGCCGGCGGCGACCTGGCGCGCGCCGAGGAGATCCTGCGCGTCAAGCTCGGCAACAAGGCGAACAAGGCGGCCGCGCGCGTGACCGCCGAAGGCGTCGTCGGGATCCGCGTGTCCGACGACGCGAAACTCGGCGCGATCGTCGAAGTGAACTGCGAGACCGATTTCGTCGCGCGCAACGACGATTTCCTCGCGTTTGTCCGCTCGCTGGCCGAACTCGTCGCCGCGAACGACCCGGCCGACGTCGCGGCGCTGTCGGCGCTGCCGATGGATGGAGGCACCGTCGAGACCGTGCGTACCGCGCTGGTCGGGCGCATCGGCGAGAACCTCGGCATCCGGCGCTTCGTGCGCCTGGCTGCCCAGGGCCGCATCGGCAGCTACGTGCACGGCGGCTCGAAGATCGGCGTGCTGGTCGACCTCGTCGGTGGCGACGACGCGCTGGCGCGCGATCTCGCGATGCACGTCGCGGCGAGCAAGCCGAAGGCCGTTTCGCGCGACGGCGTGCCGGCCGAGGTCGTCGAGCGCGAACGCTCGATCGCGCAGCAGAAGGCCGCCGAGGAACAGGCGAAGGCCGAAGCCGAGGGCAAGCCCGGGAAATCGCCCGAGATCGTCTCGAAGATGGTCGAAGGCGCGGTGCAGAAGTACCTGAAGGAAGTCACGCTGCTCGGCCAGCCCTTCGTCAAGGACGACAAGGTCACCGTCGAGCAGCTGCTCGCGCAGCGCAAGGCCCGCGTGGCGCGTTTCGAGCTGTACGTGGTGGGCGAGGGCATCGAGAAGCGGCAGTCCGACTTCGCCGCCGAAGTTGCTGCGCAGGCGGCTGCCGCCGCCGGACGGTGACGGCGTCCGGCTCGGAAAAGCCCCATAATTCCGGCGGCGCGGCCTGGATGCGATCCCGCAAGGCCGCTCCGGGGAGGAGGGTGCGTGAGTTCGAATGACAGCCCGGCGCGCGCGAGCAAGGCGCCATCGACATCCGCGCCGGCGTATCGCCGCGTGCTGCTGAAGCTCTCCGGCGAGGCGCTGATGGGCGATGAGCCCTACGGGATCGACCGGGCGACGATCGAGCGCATGGCCGCAGAGATCGCCGAAGTGGTCGAGATGGGCGTCGAGCTGGCGATCGTCATCGGCGGCGGCAACATCTTTCGCGGCGTCGCCGGCGGGGCAGCCGGCATGGACCGCGCTACCGCCGACTACATGGGCATGCTGGCCACCGTGATGAACTCGCTGGCGCTGCAGGACGCGCTGCGCCAGCGCGGGGTGGCAGCCCGCGTGCAGTCGGCGATGAAGATCGAGCAGGTGGTCGAGCCGTACATCCGGCCCAAGGCATTGCGCTACCTCGAGGAAGGCAAGGTGGTCATCTTCGCGGCAGGCACCGGGAATCCGTTCTTCACGACCGATACCGCGGCGGCGTTGCGTGGCGCCGAGATCGGTGCCGAAGTCGTGCTCAAGGCCACCAAGGTCGATGGCGTCTACAGCTCCGATCCGATGAACGACGCGTCGGCCCGGCGCTTCGAGCGGATCAGCTTCGACGAGGCGATCGCGCGTCACCTGAAGGTGATGGACGCGACCGCTTTCGCGCTGTGCCGCGACCAGAAGCTGCCGATCAAGGTGTTTTCCATGCTCAACGAAGGCGCACTGCGCCGGGTAGTGAGCGGCGACGAGGAGGGCACGCTGGTCCACGTCTGAACGCATCGGCGCGTGTGAGGCGGATCGGGGTTCTTATTGCGGAGGTAGCATGGGCATCGCCGAGGTGAGGCAGTCGGCCGAGCAGAAGATGCAGCGGTCGATCGAGTCGCTCAAGACCAGTCTCGCGAAGGTTCGCACCGGCCGGGCGCACGCAGGGTTGCTCGACCACATCATGGTCGACTACTACGGCAGCATGGTCCCGATCGGCCAGGTGGCAAACGTCACGGTCCAGGACGCGCGCACGCTGGCGGTGCAGCCCTGGGAGAAGAAGATGGTGCAGGTGGTCGACAAGGCCATCCGGGAATCCGACCTGGGCCTGAATCCGGCCACCAGCGGCGACCTGATCCGGGTACCCATGCCGCCGCTGTCCGAGGAGCGCCGGCGCGAGCTCACCAAGGTGGTCCGGCACGAAGGGGAGCAGGCCAAGGTGGCCGTGCGCAACCTGCGGCGCGACGCCAACGAGCACCTGAAGAAGCTGCTCAAGGACAAGGCCGTCTCGGAAGACGACGAGCGGCGCGCACAGGACGACGTGCAGAAGCTCACCGACCGCTTCATTGTCGAGATCGACCGTATCCTGACGGTCAAGGAACAGGAGATCATGACCGTCTGAGCGCGTGGCGCCCGCGGTCTCCGGATTGTCCCCGATGCCGAAGTTCACCAGTTCGACCGTCGCGGTGCCCAGGTACAGCGCGGTTCCGCGCCACGTGGCCATCATCATGGATGGCAACGGGCGCTGGGCAACGACGCGTCACCTGCCGCGCGTGGCCGGCCACGCACGAGGCGTCGACGCGGTGCGCGCGACGGTCGAGGCCTGCGCGCGCCGCGGCGTCGAGTACCTGACGCTGTTCGCATTCAGCTCCGAGAACTGGCGCCGCCCGGCCGACGAGGTGTCGGTGCTGATGCGGCTGTTCATCGCGGCGCTCGAGCGCGAGGTGGTGCAACTGCAGAAGAACCGCATCCGCCTGAAGGTGATCGGCGAGCTCACCGCATTCGAGCCGCGACTGCGCGAGCTGATTGCGCAGGCCGAGGTGCGCACGGCCGGCAACGATCGCATGACGCTCACGGTCGCGGCGAACTACGGCGGGCGCTGGGACATCCTGCAGGCGGTGCAGGCGGCGCTGCGCGAGCAACCCGAGCTGGCGGCCAATCCCGAGCGGATCGGCGAGGAAACGATCGGGCGGCACCTCGCGATGGCCTACGCGCCCGAGCCCGACCTGTTCATCCGCACCGGTGGCGAAAAGCGGATCAGCAACTTCCTGCTCTGGCAGCTCGCCTATACCGAGCTCTACTTCACCGACGCCTACTGGCCCGACTTCGACGCTGCCGCGCTCGACCGGGCGATCGAGTCGTTCGCCACCCGCGAGCGGCGCTTCGGGCGCACCAGCGCGCAGATCGCCGCAGCCACGCCAGGCTGAAGCGGGCTGGTCGTCGATGCTCGGAAAGCGCGTTGTCACGGCACTGGTCCTGCTGGCGATCCTCCTTCCGTCGATCTTCGTCTTTCCGCTCTGGGTCTGGGGCGCGGTGACGCTCGTGTTCCTCGCAGTCGCAGCGCACGAATGGAGCCTGCTGCTGGGCCATCGTCGCTCTGCGCTGGCCGCTGCCGCCTCGCTCGCGGCGGCCGGTGCCGCGCTGCTTGCCTGGCACCAGTGGAGCGGCTGGCCGGCCTGGTTCGTGGCCGCTGCCTGC
>CAZBTE010000194.1:0-4950 GCA_964494665.1 uncultured Limnobacter sp. | reverse complement strand
CGATGCCGTTCCCGGTGCTCGAAGGCCAGTCGATCGGCATCCTGCCGCCCGGCGTGGACGATCGCGGCAAGCCGCACGTGGCGCGCCAGTACTCGATCGCCAGTCCGCGCAACGGCGAGCGCCCGGGCTACAACAACCTGTCGCTCACCGTGAAGCGGGTCACCGTCGACCACGAGGGCAACCCGGTGCGCGGCGTGTGCTCGAACTACCTGTGCGACCTGAAGAAGGGCGACACGGTCAAGGTGATCGGTCCGTTCGGCAGCTCGTTCCTGATGCCGAACCACCCGCGCTCGAACATCGTGATGATCTGTACCGGAACGGGCAGCGCACCGATGCGCGCGATGACCGAATACCGCCGCCGGCTGCGCGGCAAGTTCGAGAGCGGCAAGCTGATGCTGTTCTTCGGCGCGCGCACGCAGAAGGAGCTGCCGTACTTCGGTCCGCTGATGAACCTGCCGCGCGACTTCATCGACGTGAACTTCGCGTTCTCGCGCGCGCCCGATTCGCCCAAGCGCTACGTGCAGGACGCGATGCGCGAGCGTGCCGCCGACCTTGCGGCGCTGCTGCGCGACCCCGACACCGCCATCTACGTGTGCGGGCTCAAGAGCATGGAGACGGGCGTGCTGGAGGCGCTGCGCGACGTCGCCACGCAGGGCGGCATGCAGTGGGAGGAGCTGGCGGGACGGCTCAAGCGCGAAGGGCGGCTGCACCTGGAGACGTACTGAGAAAGTCGTATTGCCGGCCTGTTCGGGGCCAGTTATAATGATCTTACTCCCGTCTTACTAAAGAGTTTCCAGGATGGAAACCACTCGTCTGTCTTCCAAGGGGCAGGTCATCGTGCCCAAGGCGGTCCGCGAAGCGCGGAACTGGCTGCCCGGAACCGAGTTCCTCGTCGAAGAGGTCGAGGAGGGCATCCTGCTGCGTCCGCTCAAGCCGTTCAAGCCGACCACACTCGAGGACGTAATCGGCTGTACCGGCTATTCGGGCCCCGTCCGGTCCCTGGAGGACATGGAGCGTGCTGTCGCGCAGGGGGCGAAGGAGCGGCATGCTCGCGGTCGATACTAATCTCGTCGTCCGACTCCTCACCAACGACGATCGCGGACAGGCCAGGCGGGCCGCGGCGATCTTCGCTGCGAATGAAGTCTTCGTTCCGAAGACGGTGCTGCTGGAGATCGAGTGGGTGCTTCGCCACGCGTACGGCCTCGCACGGCCCGACATCCTGCGGGGCCTGTCCGGCGTGCTGGGCATGCAGCACGTGATCGCCGAAGACCCCCTCGAAGTGGCTGCAGCACTCGACTGGTACGAACGCGGACTCGACTTTGCGGATGCGCTGCACCTCGCCGCCAGCGGCCAGGCGCGGCGCTTCGTGACCTTCGATACGAAGTTCGCGAAGCGCGCCAAGGGTGTCGCGCCGCTCGAGGTCGTTGCTGTCTGAAGGCGCAGCCGTGCCCGGAAGCCACGACGCCTCCGGAACGCGCAGTCCCGTCGTCCTGTTCGGTGCCTTCGACCGGCACAACGTCGGCGACCTGCTGTTCCCGCACGTCGCGACCGCGCTGCTGCCCGGCCGGGCGCTGCACTACGCCGGACTGGTTGCGCGCGACTTGCGCGGCTTCGGCGGGCACCGCGTGGGCGCGCTGCCCGAAGTGCTGGCCGGCCTGCGCGGGCGCTGCGCGACCGTCGTTCACGTCGGCGGCGAGATCCTGACCTGCGACGCGTGGCAGGCGGCAGTGATGCTGTCGGAGCCCGGCGAAGCGCAGCGCATCGTCGCGCGACTCGATGCACGGCCGTGGCGGGAACGGCTGCAATGGGCGCACGGCGTGCTCGGCACGCGCGCGCTCGCGCCCTACACGATGTCGCGCGCCGCCTTCCCCGCGGTGGCGCGGGTGGTCCACGCCGGTATCGGGGGCGTCGATCTCGATGCGCGCGAGCCCGGGCTGCGTGACGAGGTGCTGGCGAACCTCGCGGCGGCCGATGCGGTGGGCGTGCGCGACGAGCGCACGCTTGCGCATCTCGAGGCCGCAGGGGTGCGCGCGCGGCTGATGCCCGACCCGGCGGTGATGGTGGCCGAGCTGTTCGGCGTGCGCGTGCGCCGCCGTGCCCGGCAAGGCGAGGTCGCGCAGGTGCGCGCGGCCTTCCCGCACGGACATCTCGCGGTGCAGTTCAGCGCCGATTTCGGCGACGACGCGTCGCTGTCGGAGATCGCCGCCCAGCTCGACCGCGTCGTCGCAGCCACCGGTTGCGGCGTGGCGCTGTTTCGCGCCGGCGCGGCGCCGTGGCACGACGACCTGGACAGCCTGCGGCGCGTCGCGCAGCGCATGCGCGCATCGTCGGTGCGGGTGTTCGAGTCGCTCGACGTGTGGGACATCTGCGCACTGATCGCCAGCGCCCGTGCATATTGCGGCAGCAGCCTGCACGGGCGGATCGTCGCGATGGCGTTCGCGCTGCCGCGCGTGAACCTGTGCCATCCGTCCTGCGCGCCGGACAGCGGCAAGCAGGCCGCATTCGCCGCGACGTGGGACGAGGGCGGGTTCGCGACCATCGGCGTGGCGCGCATCGCAGAGACGATCGTTCACATGCTGGGCAGGGATCGGCTGGCCGGGGATCGGGCCGGCGCGGATCGGCGACGGCTTCGTGACCAGGCCCGCCGGCTGGCCGCCCTGTATCGCGAGGAGTTCGCGAGGCTCGGCGCAGCGTCGGCGTGATCCGGCGGCGACCGCGCAGCGCCGGCCCTTCCAGGCGAGCGCATTAGACTGCTCGCCATGCTTTCTTCGCTTCTGCGGCCGCTGTGGGCCGTCCTGGCGCTCGTCTCCCTCCTCGCGGGCTGCGCGGTGGCGCCGCCGGGCGAACCCGTGCCGTCGTCGCCCTCCGAAGTGCGCGAACGGATCGCGAGCCTGCTTCCGGCCAACCTGCCCGACCGTACCGGCTGGGCGATCGACATCCATGCCGCGTTCGTCGCGCTGGACATCCCGCCGTCGCTGTCGAACGTCTGTGCGGTGCTTGCGGTGACCGAACAGGAGTCGAGCTACCGTGCCGATCCGGCGGTGCCGAACCTGCCGAAGATCGCTCGGGCGGAACTCGATCAACGCGCCGCGCGGCTGCACCTGCCGAAGTTCGCGCTGCGCGCGGCGCTGCAACTGGCATCGCCCGACGGCAGGACGTACGGCGAACGCATCGACGCGGCGAGGACGGAGAAGGAGCTGAGCGACATCTTCGAGGACTTCATCGACATGGTGCCGCTCGGCCAGCGCCTGTTCGGCGGCTTCAATCCGGTACGCACCGGAGGCGCGATGCAGGTGAGCATCGCGTTCGCCGAGCAGCACGCGAGCGAACGCCGCTATCCGTACCGCGTCGCGGGCTCGATCCGCAACGAGGTGTTCGCGCGCCGCGGCGGCCTGTATTTCGGCATCGCCCACCTGCTCGACTACGCCGCTCCCTACGATCGCCACCTGTACCGCTTCGCCGACTTCAACGCAGGGCGCTATGCGAGCCGCAATGCGGCGTTCCAGAGTGCGGTGTCCATCGCTTCCGGCACGCCGCTCGCGCTCGACGGCGACCTGCTGCGACAGGGCAGCGACCGTAACGCCGCGCCGGGAAGCACCGAGCTTGCAGTGCGTTCGCTCGGCAGGCAGCTCGGCATGGACGACGCGGCGATCCGTGCCGCGCTCGAGCAGGGCGAGGGGCCCGGATTCGAACGCAGCGTGCTGCACCGGCGCGTGTTCGAGCTGGCGAAGGCGCGCCACGGCCGCCCATTGCCGCACGCGGTGCTGCCGCGCATCGCGCTGCGCGGGCCGAAGATCACGCGCAAGCTCACCACCGAGTGGTTCGCCAACCGCGTCGACGAACGCCACCGGCGCTGCCTGGCGCGCGCCGGCGCCGCGCCCTGACGTTCAGAACCGGTAAGCCAGCCGCGTGCCTTCGTCGATCGCGCGCACCGCATTGAGCTCGGTGGCCAGGCGCGCGCCGCCGATGAGATCGAAGGCGACGCCCGCTTGCGACAGCTCGCGCGCCAGCGCCTGCGACGGCTCCTGCCCGGCGCACACGACGATGGTGTCGACCTCGAGCACGCGCTCCTCGCCGTCGACGCTGTAGTGCAGGCCGGCATCGTCGATGCGGCGGTAGGTGACGCCGGTCAACGTGCGCAGGTGGCGACGCTTGAGCTTCTCGCGCAGGATCCAGCCGGTGGAGGTGCCCAGGCGCGCGCCGGGGCGCGTTGCGGCGCGCTGCATCAGGATCACGCTGCGCGGGGACTTCGGCGGCAGCGGCGCGCGCAGGCCGCCGGGCGTCGCGATGTGCGGATCGACGCCCCATTCGTCGAAGAATTCCTCGGGCGTCTGAGGCTCGCATTCGTCGATCAGCAGGTCGGCCACGTCGAGCTCGAGCAGCAGCTCGGCGACGTCGAAGCCGATGCCGCCGGTGCCGATCACCGCCACGCGGCGACCTGCCTTCACGCGCCGCATCACGATGTCGGCGTAGGTCGCCACCGACGGGTGGTCGATGCCTTCGATGTCGGGCGTGCGCGCCACGATGCCGGTGGCGACGACGACACGGTCGAAGCCGCCGCGCGCGAGCCGCTGCGCGTCGGCACGCGTGCCCAGGTGAACCGTGATGCGGCTGCGCTCGACCTGACGGCGAAAGTAGCGCAGCAGCTCGCCGAACTCGTACTTGCCGGGGATGCGCCACGCGAGTTCCAGTTGGCCGCCGAGCGTGGCGCCCGCCTCGAACAACTCGACCGCGTGGCCGCGCGCAGCGGCCGTGATCGCGCACGCGAGCCCCGCCGGCCCCGCGCCGACGACCGCCACGCGCTTGATCGACGCCGGAGGCATGTCGTCGAACTCGGTTTCGCGTGCGGCCTTCGGATTGACCAGGCAGGTGGCCGCACGTTCGCTGAAGATGTTGTCCAGGCACGCCTGGTTGCAGGCGATGCAGGTGTTGATCTCGTCGGCGCGCCCG
>CAZBTE010000193.1:0-4964 GCA_964494665.1 uncultured Limnobacter sp. | reverse complement strand
ACACCACGACCCGGCAGCGCCGCGCCGACTGGGACACGAAACCGGTGCCGAGCCGCCACGAGCCCTCGGTCCACGGGTAAGGCTCGGTGGTCGACACTTCCTTCGCGAGATCCATGCCGGCCAGACCGGCAAAACCACGCGCCGCCTCGACGGCCGCGCGCTCGTCGATCGGCTCGCCGGGCCGCGCCGCAGCCACCAGGCAACCGCTCTGCGCACCGCGATCGCGCAGCAAGCGGGTGAGCCGGCGCGTGTCGATGCCCGCGATCCCCGGCACGCCTTCGCGCACCAGGTAGTCGGTGAGCGACTCGACGCTGCGCCAGTTCGACAGCCGCGACGGCACGTCCTTGACGACCAGCCCCGCAGCGTGAACGCGTGCCGCCTCGACGTCTTCGGGGTTGACGCCGTAGTTTCCGATGTGCGGATAGGTGAGCGTGACGATCTGCCGGCAGTAGCTGGGATCGGTGAGGATCTCCTGGTAGCCGGTCATCGCGGTGTTGAACACCACCTCGCCGACGCTGCGCACCGGCGCGCCGATCGAGCGCCCGCGGAACACGGTGCCGTCGGCCAGGGCAAGGATGGCAGGTGCGGATACGGGAATCAGGCCCGCGCCGGCGGGGCGGGCGGGTTCAGCGTGCTGGTCTGGCGGCAACGGAGACTCCTGCGGAATTCACCGGTGCACCCAGCGCCCACGCCCGCGCCGGAATCGACCCGGCTTGCGGCGTTACGCGGCGATGCTCGATCGCCGTGCAGGCAGAGGGAGAGGGGGAAGGCAGGCGCTAACCGGTGGGCGTGTATGCAAACCTGCAAATTGTAGCATCGCGCGCCGCCCCCGGCCGGCGTGGCGCGCCAGCCGACACGGATCAGACGACGCCGTCGGTGCGCAACGCCGCGATCGCGGCGGCGTCGTAGCCGAGCTCGCCCAGCACCTGTTCGGTGTGCTCGCCCAGCGGCGGCCCGACCCAGCGGGTTGCGCCCGGCGTGCGCGAGAACTTCGGCACCACTCCCGGCAGCGCGACCGGCGTGCCGTCGGGCAGGCGCAGCCGCTCGATCATCGCGCGCGCCACGTACTGCGGATCGTCCACCATGTCGGCGGCGCTGTAGATACGCCCGCTGGGAACGTCGGCAAGCGCCATGACCTCGAGGCCATCGTCGAGCGTGTGCGCCGAGGTCCAGGCGGCGATGGCGTCGTCGATCTCCCGTGCGCGCGCGGCGCGACCGGCGTTGTCGGCGAGCGCCGGATCGTCGGCGAGATCGGTGCGACCGACCGCCCGCATCAACCGCCGGAAGATCGAGTCGCCGTTGCCGCCGATGACGATGTGCCGGCCGTCGGAGGTCGGGTAGGTGTTCGACGGCACGATGCCGGTCAGGTTGGTGCCGGTGCGCTCGCGCACCAGCCCGTAGCGGTCGAACTCGGGCAGCGTGCTCTCCATCATGTTGAACACGGCCTCGTAGAGCGCCACGTCGACCACCTGCCCGCGACCGCTTTCACGTCGCTGGTGCAGCGCCATCAACGCGCCGATCACGCCGTGCAACGCCGCCAGCGAATCGCCGATCGAGAGGTTCATGCGCACCGGCGGCCGGTCGGGAAAGCCGCTCACGTAGCGCATGCCGCCCATCGATTCGGCGATCGCGCCGAAGCCGGGGCGATCGCGGTAAGGCCCGGTCTGCCCGTAGCCGGACAGGCGCACCAGGATCAACCCGGGGTTCTCGCGCGCCAGCGTCTTGTAGCCGAGACCCCATTTCTCCAGCGCGCCGGGCCGGAAGTTCTCGATCACGATGTCGCTGCGCGCGGCCAGTTCGCGCACGATGCGCTGGCCAGCGGCCACACGCAGGTCGAGCGTGATCGAGCGCTTGTTGCGCGCCTGTACGTACCACCACAACGAAGTGCCCGACGGGTCGTCCGGGTGCAGCTTGCGCCACTTGCGCAGCGGGTCCCCGCCTTCGTGGCCGGCGCGCGTGGGCGGCTCGACCTTGATCACGTCGGCGCCGAAATCGGCCATCATCCGCGCCGCGAACGGACCCGCGATCAACTGCCCCAGCTCGAGCACGCGCAAGCCCGCGAGCGGGCCCTGTGCCGGGGCGGCATCGTCGCTGACGGGTGGGGCGGCGCTCATCGGGCGGCGTCCCGCTCAGCGTCGTCGCCGTCGCCGTCGCCGTCGCCGTCGCCGTCAGTGCCGACCGTGCGCCGGTCGCGCAGCGCCTGCGCGATGGTGCTCGGGTCGACGTACTCGAGCTCGCTGCCCACGGGAACGCCGCGCGCCAGTCGCGTGACGCGCAGGCCGCGCGCGCGCATCAGCGCGCCGACGTAGTGCGCGGTGGCCTCGCCTTCCTGCGTGAAATTGGTGGCCAGGATGACCTCGCGCACCGTGCCGTCGCTCGCGCGCGCGACCAGGCGGTCGAGTCCGATCTGCTTCGGCCCGACACCGTCGAGCGGCGACAGCCGGCCCATCAGCACGTAATAGAGGCCGCGGTAGCTCAGCGTCTGCTCGATGGTGAGCTGGTCGGCCGGCGTCTCGACGACGCACAGCAAGGTCGGATCGCGTCGCGGCGACACGCACGTCTCGCACACCTCCAGCTCGGTGAACGTATTGCAGCGGGTGCAGCGGCGGATGCGCCCGATCGCCTCGGACAGCGCGCGCGCGAGCAGCGCCGCACCTTCGCGATCGTGCTGCAGCAGGTGGTACGCGAAGCGCTGCGCGGACTTCGCGCCCACGCCCGGCAGGCGCCGAAGCGCCGAGACGAGCGCCTCGAGCGGTGCTGGCGACTTCACGTCGGTGCCGGCGCTTTCCGGGCTAGAACGGCATCTTGAAGCCGGGCGGCAGCGGCAACCCCGACGTGACCGAGCCCATCCTCTCGGCCGCGGTCTGCTCGGCGCGGCGCAGCGCGTCGTTCATCGCCGCGACGATCAGGTCCTCGAGCATGTCCTTGTCGTCGGTCAGCAAGCTCGGGTCGATCGCGATGCGCTTGACGTCGTTGCGGCAGGTGATCGTGACCTTCACCAGCCCCGCGCCCGACTGGCCCTCGACCTCGACCTGCGCGAGCTGCTCCTGCATCTTCTTCATGTTTTCCTGCATCTGCTGGGCCTGCTTCATCAGGCCCGCGAGCTGTCCCTTCATCATTCGCTTTCTCCAGAAGTGGTGTCGCGGCGCCCGACGGGCCGCACGGAACCGGGCAGGATAGACGCGTCGAACTCCTCGATCAGCCCGCGCACGAAGGGATCGGACTCGATCGCGGCCTGCGCCTGCGCCTGGCGCTCGGCGCGCTCGCGCGCCGTCGCCGCGGCGGCGGTGGCGGCACCGACCTCGCCCACCTCGACGTCCAGCCTGACCGGGGCGCCGAAGTGCGCACCCAGCGCCTCGCGCACCCGGTTGATCATGGCTGCGTCGGCCAGCGGGCGGATCGGCACGCGCACGCGAAAGCGCAGGCCGTCGGCCTCGATCAGTTCGCTCTGGTGCATGAACTGCTGCACGAAGCCGCCCACCTGCAGGCGTGCGGCCAGCGCAGGCCAGTCGCCGTCGAACTGCACCGGCTGCGTTGGGGGCACGGGCTGCGCCGAGGGCACGCGCTGCCCCGAGGGCACGCGCTGCGCGGATGGCGCAGCCGGCTTCGAGGACGCAGTGTGCGCCGAGGGCGCGGCCGCTGCCGTGCGAGGGGCGCCGCCGGCACCTTGCGGTCCACCGTCGCCGCGCGCCCGCGCTTCGCTGCGCGCCGGCAGCGCGTCGGCCAGCGCGGCGCCGGCCGCCGGGCGTGCCGCGGCCGCGCGCGGCGCGGCATCGGCGCCACGCGGCGCGCCCGCATCGTCATCGGCGCGAAACGCCAGCAGCCGCAGCAGCACCATCGTGAACCCGGCGTGCGGATCGGGCGCGAGCGGCAGGTCGCGCGCACCGTGAATCACGATCTGGTACCAGACCTGCAGATCCTCGGGCGCAATGGCATCGGCCAGGCGCTGCAGCGTCGCCGGATCTTCGGCGTCGCCGAACGCCCCGACCTGCGCCATCGCGATCCGCTGCAGCAGCGCCGCGAGATCGACCAGCGTGCGCTCGAACGGTGCGTTTCCGGCCAGCATTTCGTCGGCCAGCCCGACCAGCGCCCGCCCTTCGCCGGCCAGCAGTGCATCGACGATGCGCAACAGCCACGAGGCGTCGACCACCCCGAGCATTTCGCGCACCGCCTGGTCGCGCACCTCGCCGCCGCCGAACGCGATCGCCTGGTCGAGCAGCGAGAGCGCGTCGCGCATGCTGCCGGCGGCGGCGCGCCCGATGCGATCGAGCGCCGGCGCATCGAACGGCACCGCCTCGGCGCGCAGCACCGTGGCCAGGTGCGCGGCCACTGCCGACGGCGGCATGTTCTTCAGGTTGAACTGCAGGCAGCGCGACAGCACCGTGACCGGCACGCGCTGCGGATCGGTGGTCGCGAGCACGAACACGACGTGCGGCGGGGGCTCCTCGAGCGTCTTGAGCATCGCGTTGAACGCATGCGTCGACAGCATGTGGACCTCGTCGATCACGTAGACCTTGTAGCGCCCCGCAGTGGGCGCGTAGACCGCGTTCTCGAGCAGTTGCGTCATCTCGTCGACGCCGCGGTTGGAGGCCGCGTCGAGCTCGATGCAGTCGACGAAGCGCCCGGCGTCGATGCCGGTGCACGCCGCACAGGTGCCGCACGGCCGGGCGGTGACGCCGGTCTCGCAGTTCAGGGCCTTGGCCACGATGCGCGCGATCGTGGTCTTGCCGACGCCGCGCGTGCCGGTGAACAGGTACGCGTGGTGCAGCCGCTGCGTGGCCAGCGCGTGCGACAGCGCGCGAACCACGTGATCCTGGCCGATCAGGGATTCGAAGTCGCGCGGCCGCCATTTCCTGGCGAGCACCTGATGGGTCATGGCATCGGCAAGGCGTAGGGGGTGGGCGAGCCGGAACCCCGGCACGCGCGGGGAATGGCTGTGGCTGCTTCCTTCCGGACCTGACCAG
>CAZBTE010000192.1:0-4968 GCA_964494665.1 uncultured Limnobacter sp. | reverse complement strand
TGCCGACGAAGCCACGGCGACTCCGCTGCTGCGCGCCGCAAGACGGATCGCGCTCGCGGTAGAGCGCGAGTTCGGCGCCGATGGGATCACGGTCCTGCAGGCCAACCGCGTCGCCGGCTGGCAGACCGTCCCTCACCTGCACCTGCACGTGTTGCCGCGCCGGCACGACGACGCGGTGACGCTGGGC
Source organism: uncultured Limnobacter sp. (assembly GCA_964494665.1). Taxonomy (GTDB): domain Bacteria; phylum Pseudomonadota; class Gammaproteobacteria; order Burkholderiales; family Burkholderiaceae_E; genus Zeimonas. The sequence goes on along the minus strand of CAZBTE010000192.1, from coordinate 4,781 downwards.
TGGCCGCGTCGCGATCCGTCGTTCGACGCGCTGCGGGCGTTGGCCGCGCGCATCCGGCTCTGAGGTCGCAACGCCGAAGGATGGCGCGCGGGTATTCCTCCGGGCGCCGTTCAGCGCTCGGCGACGGCCAGCCGCAGCGCGAGCAGCAGGAACACGCCGCCGGCCATCCGGTTCAGCGCGTGCTGCACGCGCGGCGAGCGGCGCAGCCGCTGCCCCAGGCTTCCCGCGAACCACGCGATGCCGCCGAACACCAGCAGCGTCGCAACGATGAACAGCGCGCCGAGCGCCGACACCTGCGGCCAGATCGCCCCGCGTGCGGGATCGGTGAACTGCGGCAGGAAGGCGAGGAAGAAGATCGCCACCTTCGGGTTGCTCAGGTTCATCACGATGCCGCGCCGGTACATCGCCCAGCCGTCGGCGGGCGCCGCCTGGGGCGCGCCGGGATCGAGGACAGGGGCGCGCAGCGCCTGCCAGGCAAGCCAGACGAGGTAGCCGGCGCCAAACCACTTGACCACCGTGAACGCGGTTGCCGAGGCGGCGAACAGCGCGGCAAGCCCCGCGGCGACGGCGGCCGTGTGCACCAGCAGCCCGGTGCACAGGCCGAGCACCACGCGCAGCCCCGCTCCCGGGCCGCGCAGCGCCGACTGGATCAGCACGAACACGTTGTCCGGGCCGGGTGCGAGCGCCAGCAGCACCGACACCGCGAAGAACCCGACTGCGTCGTCCAGGCCGATCACGATGCGACGAGCGCGCGCAGCGCCCCGAGTGCAATGCCGAGCGCGACCAGCGACAGCGGCGCCCAGCGGGCGCGCAATGCCAGCACGAGCAGCAGCGCCGCCACCGCGGCATCGGCGGGCGCGCGGATCGCGCCGGTCGCGACCGGGTCGATCGATGCGGCCAGCAGCAAGCCGACCACGCCGGCATTCACGCCCGCGATCGCAGCACGTGCACCGGTGCGCTCGCGCAGCCGGTTCCAGTGCGGCAACGCGGCCACCACGATCAGGCAGCCGGGAAGAAAGATCGCGGCCAGGCACGCGGCCGCGCCGAGCCAGGCGCCTGCGACCGCAGCGGCCGAGGCGCCGATCACGCTGCCGAGATAAGCTGCGAACGCGAACAACGGCCCGGGTATCGCCTGTGCCGCACCGTAGCCGGCCAGGAACGCCGACTCGGTGACCCAGCCGGGCTCGACCACGCCTGCCTGCAGCAGTGGCAGCACCACGTGTCCGCCGCCGAACACCAGGGCCCCTGCCCGGTAGAACGCTTCGACGACACGCAGCCAGTGCGCGTCCGACACGCTCGCCGCCAACGGCAGGCCGAGCAGCAGCGCGGCGAACAGCGCCAGCGCGATCGTGGCCGCGCGCGCATCGGGTCCGCGTCCGGCAGCGGACGATGCGAACGCGTCCGGGGCGGCCACCAAGCGCCATCCGGCCAGCGCGCACAGGCTCAGCGCCAGCAACTGCGCCGTGGTGCCCGGCCAGGCGAGCGCGAGCAGTGCCGCGGACAGCGCGAGCGCCCGCCGCGGCCAATCGGGACACAAGGAGCGCCACATCGACCAGACCGCTTGCGCGACGATCGCGACGGCGACGATCTTCAGGCCATGGACGACCGAGTCGAGCACGCGGGTGCCGTCGCCGGCCCACGCGAGGCCTTGCGCGAACAGCACCAGCAGCAAGGCCGACGGCAGCGTGAAGCCGAGCCAGGCTGCCAACGCGCCGGCCCATCCCGCGCGGCCGAGCCCCAGCGCGAAACCGACCTGGCTGCTGGCCGGCCCCGGCAGGAACTGGCACAACGCGACCAGCTCGGCATAGGCGCGCTCGTCGAGCCAGTGGCGCCGGACCACGAACTCGTCGCGGAAGTAGCCGAGATGCGCGATCGGCCCCCCGAACGACGTCAGGCCCAGCTTCAGGAAGGCGAGGAAGACTTCGGCGGCGCCATCGCGCGAGCGGGTCGTGCCGGAACGATGCGGGCGAGCCTGCATGTCCGCCACGATACCGTATGCTGTCGTCTCCGTTTGTCGCTGCCTCGCGATCGACCCGGATTCCCGCATGCAGTTGCCGCAGTTCCCAGACGTCCAGGCTGCCGCCACCCGCTTGCGCGGGCACGCCCATCGGACCCCGGTGTTGCGCTCGGCCAGCGCCGATGCGCGCACCGGCGCCACGCTCTTCTTCAAGTGCGAGAACTTCCAGCGCATGGGCGCGTTCAAGTTCCGCGGCGCGTTCAATGCCATCTCGCAGCTCTCGCCGCAGCAACGCCGCGGCGGCGTGATCGCGTTCTCCTCGGGCAATCACGCGCAGGCGATCGCGCTCGCGGCGCGCGAGCTCGGGGCGCGCGCGACGATCGTGATGCCCGCCGACGCGCCGCGGGCAAAGCTCGAGGCCACGCGCGCCTATGGTGGCGACGTCGTCGTCTACGACCGCTTTGCAGACGACCGCGAGGCGCTCGCTCGAAGACTCGCGCTCGAACGAGGCCTTGTGCTGATTCCACCGTACGACCACGCCGACGTGATCGCCGGCCAGGGGACGGTGGCCCTGGAGCTCTTCGAGGAGACCGGCCCGCTCGATGCGCTGTTCGTGCCGCTCGGTGGCGGCGGCCTGCTGTCGGGTTGCCTGCTCGCCGCCGAGCACCTCGCTCCGGCGTGTGCGGTCTATGGCGTGGAACCCGAGGCCGGCGACGACGGACGTCGCTCGCTGCGCGCCGGGCACGTGGTGTCGATCGAGGTGCCGCAGACGATCGCCGACGGCGCGATGACCACGCATCTCGGCGAGCTGACCTTTCCGATCGTGCGTCGGCTGGTGCGCGACATCGTCACGGCATCGGATGCCCGGCTCGTGGACACGATGCGCTTCTTCGCCGAACGCATGAAGATCGTCGTGGAGCCGACGGGATGCCTGGGCGCCGCGGCGGCGTTCGAGCATGCCGATGCATGGCGCGGCAAACGCGTCGGCGTCGTGCTCAGCGGCGGCAACGTCGACCTGGCTGCCCTTTCGCGCTGGCTCGCCTAGGAGTCCGGGCGGCGCTCTGCCGCCCAGGCTCCTAGCGCACCACCTTTACCAGCTGGCCGACCTTCGGCTCGCCGCCCGCATAGAAGCCGTTCAGCAGCCTGAGATGGCGCTGTGCATCGCCCGGAAGCGGTGAGCCGCGAGCGAGCTCGGCGAAGCCGCCGCGCGGGTACGGGACCGTGACGATCGACCAGGCTTTGGCGCGGCTACGGTCGGCGGCCGACATCGCACGGAACGAAGCCTCGGCCTCGCGCAATTGCGCGAGCGAACGTTGCAGCGACGCGCTGTCCTTCGCTGCGTACAGCAACGCGTAGTTCCGGTTCGAGGGGCCCGAGACGATGGTGGCGACGAACGCCTGCGCCCCCTGCGACGTGCGGCGCGTACCGACGACGTGCGTCGCTGCCAGCCCGTTCAGGTTGCGGCGCTCGGTGCGCCCTTGGACGGGCTGGAACACGTTGCGGATGATCTCCGCGTGCTCGGCGCCGGCCTTCGGCGGGACCATCTTCATCACGAGGCCGGCATCGCCGGCCGCGTTGACCATCGTGACGGCATCGGGCGCATTGCGGATCCGCCATCCCTTCGGCACGGTCAACGCGATGCCCAGCGACTCGTGGAAGAATTCGCGTCCCCGCACGAGACCCTGCTCGGGCGAATCGCCGAAGCGCAGCCCGGCGATCGTCTGCAGGTAGCGCGCGCGTCCATCGTCACCGTACTTGCCCTGGTACTTCGCAGCGGTCGCGCGGATCTGCTGCAGTCGCTGCTCGTTGCTCGGGTGCGAGGCCAGCCAGTCGGGCCCTGCCGGCGGCGCCCGCCCCTCGGCGCGGGCCGTATCCGCGGCGAAGCGCTCCTGGTTCTGCAGCACCCCGATGACGTCGATCATGTTGCGCGGGTTGTAGCCGTTGCGTGCCAGGTACTCGGCGCCGAGCCGGTCGGCCTGCAATTCCTGCTCGCGGCTGTACGACGCGATGTAACCGGCGGCCACCCCCTGGGAAACCTGGCTTGCCACCCTGCCGGCGCCGCTGACGCCGCTGCCTTCGAGCACGACGCCGAGCACCGTTGCCGCGAGCACGCCGAGACCGGCGGTCTGTTCGCGCGTGGCACGCTGGGCGCTGTGGCGCGCCGTCACGTGACCGATCTCGTGGCCGATGACGCCGGCAAGGTCGGCCTCGCTCTCCATGTAGGCCATGATGCCGCGCGTGACGTATACGAAGCCGCCCGGCAGCGCGAACGCGTTGATCTCGGGCGAATCGAGCACCGTGAAGGTCCACTGCAGTTCGGGGCGATGCGACTGCGCGGCCAGCCGCTGGCCGATGTCGCGCACGCGCGCCTGCACGCGTTCGTTGTCGTAGACGCCGTACTCGGCGAGCACCTGCTGATGCGCCTGCCTGCCGGCGGCGATCTCGCTCTGCACGTCCATCACGGTGCGTTCCTCGCGGCCGGTGACCGGATTGATCACCGTTGCACAGGCGCCGAGCAACGCGGACGCGAGGAGGATCGGAAGCAGTCGCAGTAGCGTAGCCATGCAGTTTCTCCTGCCGCCGGGATGGCGCGGGTGCCTCGTTCAGGTGTCGGGCAGCGCCCGGACCGGTGCCGCTTCCCGACGCCCCTGCCCCCACCAGATGAACCCTACCAGCAACAGCGCCGGGATGTAGACCCAGTGCATCGACGGCCGGTCGGTCGGAACGAGCACGCCCCCGACCTCCCAGCCGATCTCGAAGCCGGATTTCCGCGCGCGGCTGCCGAAACGCACGTTGGCGATCTGCACCTGCTCGCCGAGCGCCG
>CAZBTE010000191.1:0-4992 GCA_964494665.1 uncultured Limnobacter sp. | reverse complement strand
CCTACAACCTGCTCAAGACCGCCGCCGGCAACAACGTGGCGATCGGGCCGGTGCTGCTGGGCGCGGCGCGGCCGGTGCACATCCTCACCGCATCGGCGACGGTGCGCCGCATCGTCAACATGACCGCCTGGACGGTGATCGACGCCAGCGCCGAGCGCTGACCGGACCCCGGCGCCACACCGTTCGCCACGCCGTTCGCGGCCAGCCAGGCAGGCCGGGGTGGCCGGGGCGGCCTTTGGCGGTGCGCCGGCGACCGCTCGTCGGCCGGCAGCACGAGCGCGCCGCCTGCGCATTGCCGCTCGTCCCCGGCTCGTTGACCCGCATCCATCGCGGCCACTAGCATCCGGGAAGCAGCCCGTTGCAACTGAGTAACTTCACCCGAGATCCCCGCCGATGCCCGCCGAAGCCGAGCAAGCGACCAACGCCATCGACGACGATTCGACGGGCACTAGGATCGACGCGCGCCGACGCTTCGAACTGCTCGAGGACTGCCGCGAACTGGTGATCTCCCGCCTGTCGCGGGTGGTCAGCGAAGCGCTCGACCAGATGAGCGACGAGCTGGCCGCGATGGCGATGAAGGAAACACGGCGCGAGGCGCAGCAGGCGCTGCTCGATGCGGTGTCGCTGGTGCGGGTGCATCGTACCGACATCGAGTTCCGCTTCCGCCACGCATTCGCCGACGTGTTCGAACGGCGCATCTACAACCGCGCCAGCCCCGGGAGCGAGCCCGAGCCCGAGCCCGCCGAGCTGTCGCTGCTCGACGACGAGGCGATCGACGACCGGATCGCGGAGGACCGGCTGGTGCAGCGGGCGCGCGGAAAACTCGATCCCGACGAGGTGCTCGGCGTGCGGGCACGGCTGGCGGCGCTGCTGGACCGCGACTGGTTCGACGAGAACGAACATCCGGCATCGCCCGAGGCGGTGTTCGAGGCGTTGCGCAACGCGCTCGACGAACTCGGCCCGAAGCCGGAAGTGCGCACGGCGTTGCTGCAGGCATTCGAGCCGCACGTCTCGGCCAACCTGAACCGCGTCTACTCCAACGTCAACGAGCGCCTGAAGAGCAATCGCATCCTGCCGAAGATCCGGCCGCGCGTGGTGCCCGGGCAGGAGGGTCGGCGCGAGCAAGGGCCGGCAGCGGGTGCGGCGCAGGACACCGGGGATCCGACCGCGGGTCTCGCGCGTGCGGACAGCATCGCCTCGCCAGGCGGGGCCGACCCGACCCAGGTCGCCAGCGCGATCGACGACCTGATCCGGCAGATCTCCAGCGGTCATCCGACCGCGCACCGTTCGGCGGCGCGCATGCTCGCCGATCCCGGGACGTTCGGCGTGGCCGACCTGCCGCTGGTCGAGCCTCCGCTGATCGAAGCCCTGCACGTGTTGCAGTCGACGCCGTCGGCCCCGGATGCCGCGGGCAGCGGCGCGCTGGCGACGCAGCTGCTCGACCGGGTACGCGACAAGGGCTCGCCGCTGGACCAGCTCACGGTCGAGATCGTCTCGCTGGTGTTCGACTACATCTATGCCGACCGGCGCCTGCCCGATCCGGTCAAGCAGCAGTTGCTCCGCCTGCAAGTGGTGGCGGTGAAGGCGGCCCTGATCGATCGCAGCTTCTTTGCGCGACGCCAGCACCCGATGCGGCGCCTGATCGACCGCATCTCCGATATGGCCACCGATCCGGACGCCGACATCGGCCCCGAGTCGGGGCTGATCGCCGGAATCACCGATACGGTCGACTGGATCATCGAGAACTTCGACAGCGACCTGGCGACATTCGAGGAGGCGATGCGCCGCTTCGACGTGCTTGCGCAGGCCGAGGCCGAGCGCCGCTCGACCCGGCTGGCCGAGATTGCGCACCAGGCCGAAAGGCTGGAGGCGCTGGCGGGCGCGCAGGAGCAGGGCCATGCCGAGATCGCGCTGCGCATCGACCCGGTCACTCCGGCGTTCGTACGCGAGTTCCTGACACGCTGGTGGTCGCGCGCGCTTGCGCACGCCAGGGTCGATGGCGGCGAGAAGGGGCCCGAGGCGGCGTGGGAGGACGCGCTGCGCATCGCCGAGCTGTTGATCTGGAGCGTGGCGCCCAAGGTGCCCGAGGACATCGCCCGGCTTGCATCGATGCTGCCGCGGCTGATCGGTGGCCTCACCAAGGGGTTGAAGGCGGTCGACATCGACCAGGTCGAGCGCGAGCGATTCTTCAACGAGTTGCTGCACTGGCATACGCGCGCGATCCAGGACGCCAAGCTCAACGTCGGCCGGCCCAGGCAACTGGAGTCCACCGCGGTACAGATGCAGTCCGACGGAACCGTCTACTTCGATGCACGCCGCGCCGCCGATGCGTCGCCCGCGGCCTCGAGCCGTGCGCCCGAGGCGTCCGGATCGGGTCGCGGCGAAGCGAAGGTCGACGCGCTTCAGCGCCTGGATCTGATCGAGATCATCGAACCCGACGGGTCGCGCCAGACGCTGCGCCTGTCCTGGATCAGCCCGAGCGGCAAGCTCTACGTGCTGACACGCTTCCCCGACATCGGCCGATCGCTGAGCCGTCGTGAGCTGGTCGCGCTGTTCGAGTCGGGCCGTGCGTGGCGCGCCGACATCGAGAGCGCGCTCGATCGGGCGATCGACGCGATCGCCCAGCCCGAAGCAGCCTGACATCGCGCGAGCCTGACCGCGCCGCCTGATCGCGGACGCCTATCGCGCGAGCCGATCGCGCGTAGGCAGGGGCACGGTTCTCGATTAGCATAGCGGCGATGAACCGGCGCCGGTGGCTGTTCGCGTCGCAGTGGCTCCTGCTGGCAGCGCTGGTCGCGCTGGTGGTCGCACCGGGCACCCGATCCTGCGAGGCGCGTACCGGGGCGATCGGCTGGGTGGCAATCGGCGAGCTGCCGCCGGAGGCGCGCGAGACGCTCGCGCGGATTCGTCGCGGCGGACCGTTCCGATACACGAGGGACGGCACCACCTTCTTCAACCGCGAGGGGCTGCTGCCGCGTCGACAGCGCGGCTACTACACCGAGTACACGGTTCCCACTCCGGGCGCACGCGACCGCGGCGCACGGCGCATCGTGGCCGGCGGCGATGCGCGCGTCTCGGGCGAGTACTACTACACCGGCGATCACTACCGCAGCTTCCGCCGCATCAGGGAGTGATTCGAATGGGGACGCTGAGCAACATCCCGCCGCAGGCCGTGTTGCCGCTGAGCGCCTACGATCGGGACGCACTGCGGCGTGCGGGCGAGCGTGCCGACCAGCGGTTGCTGCGCGTCGATTGCGCCAACGCAACCGACAAGCCCCAGGTGCTGGCTGCGATCGCGCAGGCGTTCGCGCTGCCGGTGCATTTCGGCCACAACCTGGATGCGCTGTACGACTGCCTGAGCGACCTCCAGGCGCCCGCGGACGCCGAGCAGCCCGGCTTCCTGGTGTTCCTGGAGAACCTGCCGGATACCGCCGCGTTCGGACGCGAGCAACGCGATGCGCTACTCGACGTGTTCCGCGATGCGGCCGAGTATTTCTTCGAGCGCGATACGGCGTTTCGCGTCTTCTACTCGGTGCGGGACAGCCCCGGCGTGAAGCCGCCCGCCCGCGGGTAGGCACCGCCGCTAGAAATCACCCGCCAGCGCCTGCAGCGCGGCGATCGCAGCGAGGCCGGCGGTCTCGGTTCGCAGCACGCGCGGCCCGGCGCTCACGACAGCGAATCCGCACGCCGCGGCCGCCTCCAGTTCGTGCGCGGCGAGCCCCGATTCGGGGCCGACCAGCAATTCGACGGCCGCCTCGCGGTCGATGTGCAAGCGCGACAGGCGCGTCGAGACGCCCGGTGCGAGAACGATGCGCGTGCCTGCCGCCGCACGGTCGGGGTCGGCCAGCCAGCGCTCGAGCGCCAGCGCTGGCGCCAGCAGCGGCAGCCGGTCACGCCCGCACTGCATGCACGCAGCCTCGACGATGCGCAGCCAGTGCTCGTGGCGCCGGAGCAGCCGCTCGGCGTCGGGTCGCGCGTGGCCGCGCACCGACACCAGCGGCTGGATCACGTGCACGCCCAGCTCGACCGCCTTCTCGATGGTCCAGTCCATGCGGTCGGCCGCGCTGATGCACTGGGCCAGCGTGATGCGCAACGGACTCTCGGCGCTGGCCTCGCTGCGCGCGCCGAGTCGCACGACGCACGCCTTCGCGTCGGCGCGTTCGAGCGTTGCAGCGAAGCGCGCGCCGGCGCCGTCGAAGCACTCGAGCGGCGCGCCCTCGGTCAGGCGCAGCACGCGCACCAGGTGGTGCGAGCGCCGCGCATCGAGCGTGCGCAGCTGTCCGCTTTGCGGCGCCTGGCCGTCGGTTGCAGAGACCAGGACGCGCGGTCGCATCGCGGCGCGCGGCCAGGCTGTCAGCCGGCGACGCGGGCGGGCTTGCGTGCGACGTGCCCGGCGGGCGCCTGCGGCAGCAGGTCGCGGAAGAAATTCGGCAACGCGAACAGCGCGCGGTGCACGTCGCTGTTGTAGTAGCGAAGGTCGGTGATGCCGCGGTCGACCAGCCGCTGCTCCACCACGCGCGGCTCGATCGCGAGCGGATCGAGCGTGTCGGACGCGCAGCACAGGCCCCAGTAGGCGCCATAGAGCGGGATGTACAGGCCGAGCGGACGCACGATCGGGAACACCTTCGCGACCTCGGCCAGCAACCGACGGACCACGTCGGGCTGGAACACCGGCGAGCCGATGTGCAGCGTGATCGCGGCACCGGGATTCATCACGCGCTTGACGAGGCGGAAGAAGTCGGCCGTGTAGAGGCGGTGCGCGGGTGTGTCGGGGTCGGTCAGGTCGAGCACGACGAGATCGAAGCGCTCGTTACCCTGCGCGACCATCGATTCGACCAGCTTCCAGCCGTCGCCGATGCGGATGTCCAGGCGCGGATCGTCCAGCACGCCCCGATGCACCTTGCCCAGGTGCTGGCGCGCCACGCGCACCACCTCGGCGTCGAGCTCGGCCATGACCACGCGCGACATGGTGGGATGCTTGAGCAGCTCCTC
>CAZBTE010000190.1:0-5009 GCA_964494665.1 uncultured Limnobacter sp. | reverse complement strand
CTCCAGGCCGCACAGGCCCTGCGCCAACGTCCACTCGACGAACGCATGCCAGTTCTCGCCGGCGGCTGCCTCCACCAGCGCCTCGCCGTCTCGCTGCTCGAGCACGCGTCGCCCCGCCAGTGCCACGAGCAGCACCGTTCCGGGCGGGTCACGGGTGAACAGCAGGTTGCTGCCGCCGCCAAGGACCAGCGCGGGTGGGTGCGCGCGCAGCTCAGCGAGTGCGGCGGGCAGCTCGGCGGCATCGCGCAACTCGAGCAGCCGCCCGGCACGAACGTCGAGCGCGAAGCTGTTCAGTGCCTTCAGCGACGCCGCGCGACGCAGCACAGGCGCGTTCACCGCTTCTCAGCTCGGCTGGTAGGCCAACCGCACGTAGATCGGCGCGAATGCCTCGGCCTGGGTGATCTCGATCAGCGATTCGCGCGCCAACTCGAGCAGCGCGATGAAGGTGACCACCACCACCTGCGGACCGCGCTCGACCTCGAACAGCTCGTCGAACTCGGCGAAGCGGCGGTCCTGCAGCTTGCGCAGCACGAAGGTCATGTACTCGCGCACCGACAGCTCTTCACGGCTGATGCGGTGATGCTGCGTGAGGCGCGCCCGGCGCAGGATCGCCGCCCACGCGTCGCGCAGGTCGACCGGATGCACTTCGGGCAGGCGCGTGCCGATCGCCTGCTCGATCCACACCTGGGCGCGCAGGAAATCGCGTCCGAGCTGCGGGATCGCGTCGAGTTGCTGGGCGCCGAACTTGATGCGCTCGTACTCGATCAGACGGCGCGCCAGTTCGGCACGCGGGTCCTCGACTTCCTCGCCGCCCTCGGCCTTCCTCACCGGCAGCAGCATGCGCGACTTGATCGCGATCAGCAGCGCCGCCATCAACAGGTACTCGGCTGCGAGCTCGAGGTTGCGGCTGCGGATTTCCTCGATGTAGGCCAGGTACTGGCGGGTGACCTCCGCCATCGGGATGTCGAGGATGTTGAAGTTCTGCCGGCGGATCAGGTAGAGCAGGACGTCGAGGGGGCCTTCGAAGGTGTCGAGGAAGATCTCGAGCGCGTCGGGCGGGATGTACAGGTCCTGCGGCAGCTGCACCATCGGCTCGCCGTAGAGCCGGGCAACCACCTTCAGCTCGAGTTGCTCCGGCTCGGCGTGTGCGGCCTCCGGCGCCTCGGACGCAAGTGCGCTCAAGTGAAGTCTTTCGGGTAGTAGGCGTAGGGCTGCACCGGCACGCGCGACTCGCGGAAGCGTCGCGTCGCCTCCGGGTTCTGCGGGCGGTCCCACAGCAGGCCGCGCCCCTCGCGCTGCGAGTCCTCGAGGTGCCGGTTGTCGCGTTTCAACTCGGCCAGGAAGCGTGTGATGTCGGATTCGTACATGGCGGCGTTCTCCCGCCGGCGATTCTAAGCGATCCGGGCCGGACAGCCCCTGCGCGGCGTTGGCGATTCGGCGATACTTCCCGATCGGGGGAAGGGGCCATGAAGCGATCGATCCTGACCGGCTGGCTGTGCTCGCTGCTGGCACTGTTCGGCGCCTGCGACTTCGTCGCCCAGCGCGAGCTGCGCCCGGGCGAGTCCACCGTCGAGGACGTGCGCAAGCTGATGGGCAAGCCGGAAACCGTCTGGGAGGAGGACGACGGGCGCCAGGTCCACGAGTACGTGCGCGGTCCCGAGGGCACCGACACGTGGATGGTGGAGATCGGGGCCGACGGCCGCTATCGCGGCATGGCCAACGCGCTGGCTGCCGCGAACCTGGCACGCGTGCAGCCCGGCATGAGCCGCGACGACCTGCGCCGCCTGCTGGGCAAGCCGGGCGACGTCGCCGCCTTCCCGGCCCGCAACGAGGTGGTATGGACCTGGCGCGTGCGCGGCGAGATGACTACCAGCGAGATGTTCCACGCACACCTGGGGCCGGACGGGCGGGTGATGCGCACCAGCCGTACGCCCGATCCGAGACTGATTAATGCGTCCGGCTGAGGCGGTCCGGGTGTCGAGTCAGCCCACCTTCATGCCCGGCTGCGCGCCGGGATCGACGTCGAGCAGGTACAGTCCGCCCGGCTGCGCCGCATCGTCGGCCGAGGCCGACAGCACCATGCCCTCGGAGACGCCGAACTTCATCTTGCGCGGCGCCAGGTTGGCAACCACCACCGTCATGCGCCCGACGAGCCGCGCCGGGTCGTAGGCTGCCTTGATGCCCGAGAACACGATGCGCGTGCGCTGTTCGCCGACGTCGAGCTCGAGCCGCAGCAGCTTGTCCGAGCCCTTCACCGCTTCGGCGGCGACGATGCGCGCGATGCGCAGGTCGAGGCGCGCGAAGTCGTCGATCGAGATCGTCGCCGCGTCCGCCTTCGACGCCGTCTGCGCCGCGCCCGCCGGCGCCTCGGCCTGCGGCGGCTCGAACAGCGCGTCGAACATCCTGGGCTCCACGCGCGTCATCAGGTGCTCGTAGCGACCGATCGCGCGCACCGGAGAGGCGCTCGCCGTGCCCGTGCCGAGGTCGTCCCAGCGCAGCGCGGGAATGCCGAAGAACGCGGCGACACGCGCGGCGGTGGCGGGCAGGATCGGTGCGAGCAGGATGCTCAGGTGGTGAAACGCCACCAGGCAATGAGAGCACACCTCGTGCAGTGCTTCGCGTCGTTCCGGGTCCTTTGCCAGCTCCCAGGGCTTGTTGGCGTCGAAGTACTGGTTGACCTCGTCGGCATAACCCATGATCAGGCGGATCGCCTTGCCGTACTCGCGTCCCTCGTAGGCTGCCGCGACCTCGCTTTCGAGCGCAGCCACGCGCCGCCGCTGCGTCTCGTCGCGCCGGTCGTCGGGGGCGGCGAGCCGGCCCTCGAAGAAGCGGTTGACGAAGGTTGCCGCGCGACTGGCGATGTTCACGTACTTGCCGACCAGGTCGCTGTTCACGCGCGCCACGAAATCGTCCGGGTTGAAGTCGACGTCCTCGACGTGCGCGTTCAACTTGGCGGCGATGTAGTAGCGCAGCCATTCGGGATTCATGCCGATCTGCAGGTAGCGCAGCGGCGAGATGCCGGTGCCGCGGCTCTTGCTCATCTTCTCGCCGCTCACCGTGATGAAGCCGTGCACGTTGACGCGATCGGGCGTCTTGCGGCCCGAGAAGTGCAGGGTCGCCGGCCAGAACAACACGTGGAAGTAGATGATGTCCTTGCCGATGAAGTGCACCTGCTCGGTGAGCGGATCGGCAAGCAGCGCGTCGTAGTCGATCCCGCGCTTCGCGCAGTGCGCCTTCAGCGACGCGAGATAGCCGATCGGCGCGTCGAGCCACACGTAGAAGTACTTGCCCGGCGCGTCGGGGATCTCGATGCCGAAGTAGGGCGCGTCGCGCGAGATGTCCCAGTCGGCGAGACTGCCGTTGCCGCTGTCCTCGCCCAGCCATTCGCGCGCTTTAGCAAGCACCTCGGGTTGCAGCCGCGGCTCGCCCCAGCGATCCTTTCCGCGCGTCCATTCGCGCAGGAACGTTACACAGCGTGGATCGGATAGTTTGAAGAAGTAATGTTCCGAGACGCGCAACTCGGGCGTCGCGCCGGTGAGCGTCGAGAACGGATTTTTCAGCTCGGTGGCGGCGTAGACGGAGCTGCAGTTCTCGCAGGCGTCGCCGTACTGGTCGGGTGCGCCGCAGCTCGGGCACTCGCCCTTGATGTAGCGGTCGGGCAGGAACATGCCCTTCACCGGATCGAAGAACTGCTCGACCGGCCGCACGTCGATGAAGCCCGCGTCGCGCAGCGCGAGGTAGATCGACTGCGACAGCTCGACGTTCTCGGGCGAGTCGGTGCTGTGCCAGTGGTCGAAGCCGATGTGAAAGCCATCGAGATAGGCCTTGCGCCCGGCGGCGATGCGCTCGACGAAGGCCTGCGGCGTGACGCCTTCCTTCTCGGCGGCGATCATGATCGGCGCGCCGTGCGCGTCGTCGGCGCCGACGAAGTGCACCGTGTGCCCGCGCATGCGCTGGAAGCGCACCCAGATGTCGGCCTGGATGTACTCCATGATGTGGCCGATGTGGAACGGACCGTTCGCGTAGGGCAGCGCGGTGGTCACGAAGATCGTTCGGGCGGGGGCGGTCATGGGGCGGCGTGGCGATGGGTGCGCGCCGGAGGGCGATCCGGCGCTCAAACCGGAGAGTCTAGCAGGGGGCCTTACGCCGTCCGGGGTATCGGCAGGCGGCCCCAGTGGTCGATTAGACTTGCGACTTCGAATGTCTACCCCTTCTCCAGAGAGCTGTCATGAGCGTTACGGTCGAGCAGGTGAACGAGGCCCTGAAGGGCGTCGTCGATCCCAACACCCGGAAGGACCTCGTCGCGAGCCGCTCGGCCCGCAACGTGCGGGTCGAAGGCGCTGACGTCTCCGTCGATGTCGAGCTCGGCTATCCGGCGCGCAGCCAGATCGAGCCGATCCGCCGCGACGTGGTTGCCGCGCTGCGCGCGCTGCCGGGCGTGGGCAACGTCTCGGCCAACGTCTACCAGAAGATCGTCGCGCACTCGGTGCAGCGCGGCGTCAAGACGCTGCCGGGCGTGAAGAACATCATCGCCGTCGCCTCCGGCAAGGGCGGGGTGGGCAAGAGCACCACCGCGGCCAACCTCGCGCTCGCGCTGGCGTCAGAGGGTGCGGTGGTCGGCATGCTCGACGCCGACATCTACGGCCCTTCGCTTCCGACGATGCTGGGCATCACCGGTCGACCCGAATCGCGCGACGGCAAGACGCTCGAGCCGATGGAGGGCCACGGCATCCAGGCCAGTTCGATCGGCTTCATGATCGACCTCGACACGCCGATGGTATGGCGCGGGCCGATGGTCACGCAGGCGCTCGAGCAACTGCTGCGCGACACCAACTGGCGCGACCTCGACTACCTCGTCGTCGACATGCCTCCCGGCACCGGCGACATCCACCTGACGCTGGCGCAGAAGATCCCGGTGACCGGCGCGGTGATCGTCACCACGCCGCAGGACATCGCGCTGCTCGACGCGCGCAAGGGGCTGAAGATGTTCGAGAAGGTCGGCATCCCGA
>CAZBTE010000189.1:0-5043 GCA_964494665.1 uncultured Limnobacter sp. | reverse complement strand
CCGCGCGATCTCCTGGCGCATCGTGTCGAGTTGCGACTGCAACTCGAGCTGGCCTCGCGAGGCCTGCTCGAGCCGCGCGAGCCGGCGCGAGAGTTCGTCGAGCCGTTCGTTGGTCTGCTGCTGCAGCACCTGCACGCGCCCGCGCACGTCGAGGATGGCCTTGCGGGCCTCGTCGTCGGAGAACAGCGCATGCGCGCCCGGTGCCGCCGTGAGCAGAACCGCGGCGATGCCCAGCCCCGAAAGCGCGCGCTGCGGTGCCATGGCCTTCATCACTGGTACACGAGGTCGGCGCGACGGTTCTCGGCGTACGAGGCTTCGTCGGCGCCGGTGGCGCGCGGGCGTTCTTCGCCGAAGCTGACCGCCTCCATCTGCGCTTCGGCCACGCCCAGCGCCGACATTGCGCGGCGCACCGCTTCGGCGCGCTTCTGGCCGAGAGCAAGGTTGTATTCGCGGCTGCCGCGATCGTCGGTGTTGCCCTGGATGACGACGCGCCGATTGCGGTTGTCGAGCAGGTAACGCGAATGGGCCTCGACCGTTCCGCGGAACTCGTCCCTGATCACGAAGCTGTCGAAGTCGAAGTAGATGCTGCGCTTGGCCAACGGGCTCTTCGGGTCGTTGAGCGGATCGGTCCCGCCCACCGACACCTGTTCGACCGAGCGCGCGCCGGCTCCGGCCGCTGCGGCGCCCGTGCCGGCCCCTTCGCGGCTTTCGATCGGCGCTGCGCCGCGCATGCTGCCGGCGTCTTCCTCGAGTTTTACGTTTGAGCCGCAGGCGGCCAGCAGTGCCGTCGTCGCGGCCACCAGTACAACCCGGATCATCTGTTTCATCGTGCCCTCTGTCAGTGACTGTTCGTGTGTCTCGGAACCCTTCGCGGTCACTTCGCGAAGGGGCCCCAGGTCGGTTCGCGGATGTCGCCCGCACTGGAGGTCAGGCGCTGGCGCACGCGGCCGTCGACGCTGACCGCCACCAGCGAGTCGCGCCCGCCGGCCTGCGTGGCGTACATGACCCAGCGGCCGTTGGGGGCGAAGCTCGGCGATTCCTCGCGGCCGGTGTCCGACAGCACGGTCTCGTTGCCGCCGGCCAGGTCGCGCACGGCGACCAGGAAGCCGGCGTCGCGTCGGGTGACGTAGGCGAGCGTCTTGCCGTCGGGGCTGATGCGCGGGCTCACGTTGTACGAGGAGCCGAACGTGATGCGCGTGACGTCGGTGCCGCTGAGCGAGACGCGGTAGATCTGTGGCGAACCGCCGCGATCGGAGGTGAAGTAGATGCTCTTTCCGTCGGGCGCGAACACCGGTTCGGTGTCGATGCCCGAGGAACTGGTCAGCCGTCGCGGCGTGCCCGAGCCGTCGGAGGCGATCAGGTAGATCTGCGACAGGCCGTCCTGGGTGAGCGCCACGGCCAGCGTGCGTCCGTCGGGCGACCAGGCGGGTGCGCTGTTGCTGCCCTTGAAGTTCGCCACCGCCTTGCGCTGTCCGGTGGCGAGCGTGTGCACGTAGACGACCGGTTTCTTCAGCTCGAACGACACGTAGGCCAGCCGCGTTCCGTCGGCCGACCACGAAGGCGAAATGATCGGCTCGGTGGAAGTGAGCGGCGAGACGACGTTCTCGCCATCCCAGTCGGCGACGTTGAGCCGGAAACGGTTGCCCTGCTTCGACACGAAGGCGATGCGCGTGGAGAAGATGCCCTTCTCGCCGGTGATCTTCTCGTAGACCCAGTCGGCGACGCGATGCGCACCGTAGCGAAGGTCGGCCTCGCTCACCACCAGCGATTCGCCGCCGATCACGTTCTGGCGTACGGCATCGCTCAGCCGGTAGCGGATGTCGTAGCGTCCGTCGGCCAGGCGTGCCATCGAACCGGCGAGCACCGAATCGGCACCGCGCGCGCGCATGTCGGCGAAATTGACCGTTGCCGTGTCGGACAAAACGGCCTGGGGATCGATGACGCGAAACGCGCCGCTCCGTGCCAGGTCGCTGCGCACCACGTCGGCCACTGCCTGCGGCACGCGGCCGTCGGTGGCGAAGCTGGCGATCGCGATCGGGTACTGGGTGGCGCCCACCCCGGAGACGTCGATGCGCATCTGCGCCTGCACCGTGAACGGCACAGCGAGCGCGATGCTTAGCGCCAGCAGCAGACTCCTCATGAAACTCCTCATGAAGACGAAGTGGTGATTATATCCAGTGGTCATCGGTCATCCTTCGGCCCGCGGGCGATCTCCAGTTCAGTCGGACAACTGCCGTCGCGCTGACGCGGCAGCGGCGACGAGCGCTGGATGCCCCGCTCGGCAGCTTCGTCCCAGGCCGAGATACCGCTCGAGCGCCGCAGCCTGACCGACAGGATCGCGCAATCGGGCGACACCGTGACCACGAACACGGCCTTCGGATTGCCGGCGAGATCGGCGGGCACCTGGTACACGGTGTTCGAACGGATCAGTGACGACAGTCGCGCGACGTAGCCGGTATCGGTGCCGCCGCCGCCACCGGTGGCGGCCGTGCCCGATGCGCTGCCGCCGGGCGAGCCGGCCGACGCGCGCAGGCGGTCGAGGTAGGC
Source organism: uncultured Limnobacter sp. (assembly GCA_964494665.1). Lineage (GTDB taxonomy): Bacteria > Pseudomonadota > Gammaproteobacteria > Burkholderiales > Burkholderiaceae_E > Zeimonas. Next base: position 2,496 of record CAZBTE010000189.1, on the reverse strand, counting down.
GACCCGCTGCTTTTCTTCCTTCTCGCGGCGCGCCTTTTCCTGTGCCTCGCGCCTGGCGAGCTCCGCGGCCTCGCGCTTGGCCTTCTCCTCGGCTTCGCGCTTTGCCTTCGCTTCGGCCTCCAGCTTTGCCTTGGCCTCGGCCTCGCGCTTCGCTTTCGCCTCGGCTTCGCGCTTGCGCTCTTCGGCCTGCTGCTTCGCCTTGAGCTCGGCTTCGCGGCGCGCCTTGTCCTCGGCCGCCTTGCGCGCCTCGGCTTCCCTGCGGCGCTCTTCCTCCTCGCGGCGACGTTCGGCCTGGCGGCGCTCTTCCTCCAGCCGAGCGGCTTCCTCGCGTGCCTTGCGCTCCTGCTCGAGCACGATGTCGGGCGGCACCGGCGCCGGCTCGGGCGCGCGGGCGATCGGCGGCGGAGGCGGCGGAGGCGGCGGCTCGGGAGCCGGCTCCGGCTCGCGCGCGGGCTTGGGCTGGGGGGCAGGCTGCGGCACGGTGTCGCTGGCCGGCGTCCACAACTCGGCCGACACCGGAGCGGGCGCCTGGGTGTTCCAGCGGATGCCGACGAACAGCATCAGCAGCAGGAGTCCGTGCATCGCCAGCGCCAGGCCGAACGCGCGCCCGCGTCCTTTCGGCTTGGGCGGCTTGCGCAGCGGCCCGGCGCCGCCCGAGCGCGGCATGGCCGGAGGCGGCGTGCCCGCCGGCGGGCCGGCTTTCGGATCGGCGGACATCGCGCTAGCGGCTCGGCCTGACCATCAGCGCGACGCGCCCGATGTTCAGTCTCTGCAGTTCGTTCATCACGTCGATGATCGCCTCGTACCGCACGGCGCGATCGCCGCTGATCACGACTGCGATCTGCGTGTTCGTGCCGCGCAGCTGCTCGATCGCGCCGCCGAGGTCGCCGCGTGTCACCCGGCGCTCGGACGGATCGCCGGTGTTGACGCCGCGCACCCGCATGTCGTCGGCTGCGTGCACCTGCACTTCGATGTACTGGTCGGGCCGGGTGTTGCTGCTCCCGGCGCGCGGCAGGTCGATCGAGCCGGGCGGGATCAGCGGTGCCGTGACCATGAAGATCACCAGCAGCACCAGCATCACGTCGATGTACGGCACGACGTTGATCTCGTTGACCAGCCGGCGGCCGCGGCCGCCACTGCGCATGCGTGGGCCCGTGGCCGCCATCAGCGCGACTGCCTCTGCAGGATGTTGGAGAACTCGTCGATGAAGCTGTCGAAGCGCGTGGAAAGCCGGTCCATGTCGTAGGCGAAGCGGTTGTAGGCCACCACCGCCGGAATCGCCGCGAACAGGCCGATTGCGGTGGCTACCAGTGCCTCCGCGATGCCGGGCGCGACCGACGCGAGCGTGGCCTGCTGCACGTTGGCCAGGCCGCGGAACGAGTTCATGATGCCCCAGACGGTGCCGAACAGCCCGATGTAGGGGCTCACCGAGCCGGCCGACGCGAGGAACGCGAGGCTCGATTCGAGCGCATCCATCTCGCGCTGGTAGGCGGCGCGCATCGCGCGACGCGAGCCGTCGAGCATGGCGTTGAGATCGGTCGGCTTCTGCTGGCGCGTCTTCAGGTATTCGCCCATGCCGGATTCGAAGATGCGCGCCAGCGAGCCGTGGTCGTGAGTGTCGGCGCGCACCTGCTGGTACAGGGAGCCGAGGTCGCGATCCTTCCAGAATTCGGTCTCGAAGCGGTCGGTGGCGCGCCTGGCGTGGCGGATCGCGAACCACTTGCGGAAGATCACCGTCCACGATCCCAGCGAGATCAGCAGCAGCAGCAGCATCACCAGCTGCACCAGCACGCTGGCCTGCGCGACCAGGGAGACGATCGACAGTTCGCTGTTCATCGAGGCAATCCGGCAGGAGGAGTGGCGGCAGGCGTGGTGTTCGCGAGCCGCTCGTGCAGCCAGCGCGGGAACCCGGTCGGGCGGCCGTCGTCGCGCCGGATCGCCGCGATGCGCACGGTGGCGCTCACCAGCAGCCCGGCGCCGCCGGCGCGCCGGGCGCACTGCCAGAGGGTCCACGAAGCGCGCTTCGCTTCGAGCACGCGCAGTTCGATGCGCAGCAGGTCGTCCAGTCGCGCCGGGCGCCGATAGTCGACGGCGATCTCGCGCACCACGAATGCGAGTCCTTCTTCTTCGGCCAGCCGCGTGTGCGCCGCGCCGAGCGCGCGCAGCCAGTCGGTGCGCGCGCGCTCGAAGAAGCGCAGCCAGTTGGCGTAGTAGACGATGCCGCCCGCGTCGGTGTCCTCGTAGTAGACGCGCACCGCGATCGCGAAGGCAAGCGGCCGTAGCGCCGCGTCGATCGCATCGCTGCGAGCCGACGGGAGCGAGGGCGGGGTGTCGGCGTTGGGGTCCGTGTGCGCGTGGGCTGAAACGATCACCGACGGATTCTACCAATGCCCGCTTGCGCACCCCGCGTGTCGTGGCGGCGCGACGTCGGCCGGCGCGCGGCCGGCGCACCCGGCCGCGGCCTGGCGACTGCCCGGCGGCCGCGCACGGCCGACG
>CAZBTE010000188.1:0-5044 GCA_964494665.1 uncultured Limnobacter sp. | reverse complement strand
CGGATCGTCGATCATCAAGGTGCACCCCGACGCCGGGAACTGCTGCAGCGGCGGCAACTGCGGTTGATGGGCCACTTCACAGCACCGCTTCGAGCCCCTTGCGCTCGATGAGATCGAGCAGCCTCGACGAAGGTCCGCTCGGCTTCTTGTCGCCGATCTCCCACTTGCGAACGGTGGAGACGCTGGTGTCGAGCACGGCCGCCAGAACGGACTGACTCAGGCGCAGGCTCTCGCGCAGCGCGCGAATCCTTGCTGCGTCGTATTCGGGCTCCGGCGCGTTCGGCGCTGGCCTCGGCCGCGTCTGTAATTCCCCGGTAAGAGCGTTCCGCGAGACTTTGCGCGGATCGATCGACATGAGGGATTGCGCGTGCTGACCCGTCACCTGAACCGGTTCTTCGGCATGCTCGCGTGCCTGGTGGTGGCTGCCGCGGCTTCCGCGCAGACGCCTGGCGACCAGGGACGCGCGCTGTTCGAGCAGATGTGCGTGTCCTGCCACAGCGTCGGCGGCGGCGACCGCGTCGGCCCCGACCTGGCCGGCGTCACCCAGCGCCGCGACGAGGCCTGGCTGAAGCGGATGATCGGCGAGCCGGATGCGCTGATCGCCGAGGGCGATCCGGTGGTGACCAAGCTCGTCGAGCGTTACCGGGGCATCGTCATGCCCAGGCTCGGGCTCGAAGCGGGCCAGGTCGAGGCGATCGTTGCCCACCTGCGCAGCATCGACGCGGGCACCGTCGCGCCGGCGGCGCCGGCGGTGGTCTACGCCAAGCCCGAGATGATGCCGTCGCAGGCGCGGGTCTGGAACGTGTTCCTGTTGATCAGCTCGGTGATCGTGGTGGTGTTCGCCGCCGTCGCCCTCAGCACGGCCAGCCCGCGCGAGGTCAGCGTCGCGCGCGCCTACGGGCTGCGCAAGGCGCTGTTCGTGTCGGCGATGGTCGCTGCCATCGGCGTGCTGGCGACGACCTTGCCCAAGACACCCTACGCCGCCGACGCCAGCGCCGCTGCCGCCGGCGTCGATCGCATCATCTACGTGGCGGCGCGCCAGTTCGAGTTCGTCTGGTCCGACGAGCCGATCGTCAGCGACGAAGACGTCGGCCGCGTGCCGCGCCTGCGCGAGGTGGCGCTCGACACCGGCGCGACGGTGGAGTTCCGCGTCACCAGCCTCGACGTCACCCATGGCTTCGGGCTGTACGGGCCGCAGCGCCAGATCGTGGCGCAGACCCAGGCCATGCCCGGCTATGTCAACCGCCTGCGGGTACGGCTCGATGCGCCCGGCGAGTACCCCGTGCTGTGCCTCGAGTATTGCGCCGCGGGCCACCACCGCATGCGCAGCAGCCTCACGGTCCGGCGAGCGCCATGAACGAGGAGACGCAGACCATGCAAGCGGCCAACCGCCAGACCCTGCGCTGGATACCGGTGGTATTCGTGCTGTTCCCGATCCTGATCCTGCTCGGCGCCTTCATGCGCTCGGTGCAGGGCGGCGTGCTGTCGAACCTCGAAGCCTGGTTCTACCCGGCGATGACCCTGCACGGCGTCGGCATGGTCGGCGTCTGGTACGTGGCCGCGATGGCCATCGTGGCCGACCTGCTCACCCGCTACGTGCAGCCCTCGCCGGCGGTAGCCGGCTTCGCACTGTGGGGCACGGTGATCGGAGTGGTGCTGCTGCTGGTCAGCGTGTTCCTCGGGCGGTACGCGGCCGGCTGGTACTTCCTCTACCCGCTGCCGTTCAAGGGCGAGTGGCCGGCCTGGTCGAACGTCGTCTTCCTGCTCTCGCTGACGGTGCTCGGCGCGGCGTGGCTCGTCTGGACGCTGGACCTGTTGCGGGCGATCGCCCGTCGCTACCCGCTGGCACAGGCGCTGGGCTGGCACTACATTGCCGGGCGCAGCGAACCGACGGTGCCGCCGTCCGTGCTGATCGCCACCGTCAGCCTGATCTCGGGGGTGGCGGCGCTGGTGTCGGCAGTCATCCTGATGGTGCTGTTCTTCGCCGAGATCTTCGCCGGCGTGGCCAACGATCCGCTGCTGATGAAGAACCTCACCTTCTTCTTCGGCCACACCATCATCAACCTCGCCATGTACCTGGGCGTGGCCGCCGCCTACGAGATCCTGCCGCACTACGCGGGCCGGCCCTGGAAGACCAACCGGATCGTCGCGATCGCCTGGAACGCGGTGCTGCTGATCGTGCTGTTCGCCTACTTCCACCACCTGTACATGGACTTCGTGCAGCCCGGCGCGCTGCAGTACATCGGACAGATCGCCTCGTACGCCAGCGCGATCCCGTCGTCGGTGGTGACGCTGTTCGGCGCGCTCCTGCTGGTGTTCCACGCGCGCATGCGCTGGAACATGACCTCGATCCTGCTGTTCCTGGGCCTGGCAGGCTGGGCCGTCGGCGGCATCGGCGCGCTGATCGACTCGGTCATCAGCGTCAACGTGCGCCTGCACAACACGCTGTGGGTGCCGGCGCACTTCCACACCTACAACCTGGCCGGACTGGCATTCCTGGTGCTCGCCTACTTCCACCACGTCTGCCAGGACGCCACGGGGCTGCCCGAGAACCACCTGCTGCAGCGCGCCTCGGCGCTGACGATGACCTTCGGCGCCTACGGCGTATTCCTGATGTTCTACCTCGCCGGCGCCTACTCGATCCCGCGCCGCTTCGCGCTGTACCCGGCCGAGCTGGCGCACGGCGCCGGCTACGCGTTCTGGGGCATGCTGTTCGCGCTGCTGTTCCTGCTCGGCTTCCTGCTGTACCTCGGCGAGACCGGGCGTCGCTGGTGGCGGGCGGTCGCCGCAGGATGAGCCTGCGCGGGCACGCCGCGGCGCTGCTCGTTGCACTGCCGGTGCTGGCCGCCGCACCCGCGGCGGCGCAGGCGCCGCAGCTGCCGGCGACCCGCGCCGAGGCGCGCATCGAAGGCCGCGCGGTGCCAGACATCGCGTTGCGCCTGGCCGACGGGCGGGAACGGATGCTCTCCGAGTTGGGCCGCGACCAGGCGCTGCTGGTGACGTTCTTCTATCGGCGCTGCGCCGGCGTGTGCACGCCGTTCCTGCAGTGGATCGACCAGGCCACCACCGAGGTCGGCGGCATCGGCAGCGACTATCGGGTGCTGGCGCTGAGCTTCGACGAAGCCGACACGGTCGCCGACCTGCAGGCCCAGGCGCGCACCTTCGGGCTGTCGGAGAACGCCGACTGGCACTTCGCGGTGACGGGGCGCGACGCGCTCGCGCAAATCGCCGGCGCGCTGGAGTTCTGGTATCGGCGCCAACCCGATTCGGAGCAGTTCGACCACGGGTCGCTGCTGGTGGCCATCCGCGACGGCCGCGTGATTCGCGCACTGAGCGGGGGACCGGGGCAGACCCAGCGCCTGCGCGAGCTGGTCTGGGAACTGCGCGGACGCGTCGTGCCGTACTACGAGACCGACAACGCCCCGGCGCTGCGCTGCATCGAATTCGATCCGCGCACCGGCGCGCTGCGGCTCGACTGGGGCATGCTGCTGCTGGTCACGCCGGCGCTGCTCGCGCTGGCGGCGGCGCTGGCGGTGTTCCGGCCCCAGCGGTTTCGCCGCAGCGCGGCGTTACGGCCGTGATCGGACTGCGTGCGCGCCTGGCAGGCGGGCGTATTCGACCACCTTGCGCACCAGCGCGTCGTACCAGTCGCTGTCGAAGACCGTGAACTCGCGCTCCCGGGCCAGCGCTTCGAGTGCGGCGTCGGCCCGGCCCCGGTTCAGGTGCAGGTCGACCAGCAGGTGCAGCGCCTCGCGATAGCGATCGCGGAATCGCTGCCGCGGCGCTTCGAAGGCAAGGTCCTCCGCATCGGCGAACAACTCGCCCAGGTACAGCGGCAGCGCCTGCTCCAGCCAGTCGAGCGCGCCGTCCGGATCGCCTTCGCGTGCGCGGCGCCGTGCCTCGTCCAGCGCATCGGCGAACACGAAGGCGTCCACCGGTCCCAGCGCCTCGACGTCGATCCGGTAGTGGCCATGCCGGTGCTGGACCAGGTTTTCGGCCGTGCCGGGCAGCGCCTCGCGAAGGACACTGCGCAACGCATGCAGGGCCACGTGCAGGCGATTGGCACCGCTCTCCGGGTCGATGCCCGGCCACAGATGCTCGATCAGCGCGTCGCGCGACATCGCGGCGCCCCGCGCCAGGATCAGGTGGCGCAGCAGGTCGAGCGCCTTGCGCCGCGGAAACGCCGCCACACCCAGCGTCCGGGCCGGGCCGACGATCGCGAACGCCCCCAGGCAGCGGATCGTGGGCGCGCGCGGCGCGGACAGCCGCGACACGGCGTGTGTCAGGCGGGCCGCAGCGACCGCAATCGGGTGCGCGGCCCCGAGCAGGTGCAGGCCCCAATCGACCGGAATGTCTTCGTCCTTCCAGGCGAGCCCCAGGTAGCCCATCGCCCGATCGTGCTCGACCAGCGGAACCCCGATGAAGGTGCGGATGCCGCTGCGCTTGACCGATTCGCGCTGGAACCGGTGGTCTTCCTGGAACTCGTTGGTGGTCAGGGGCTTGCCGGTGGCAGTGATCCATCCGGGGTAGCCGATCCCCAGCGGCATGCGCGTGCGCTCCAGGAATGCCCGGCGGTCCTGGCCCACGCAGCCGCGCAGGACGACGTCGTCCCCTTCGGGCTCGAGCTCGAACAGTTCGCAGTCGTCGGCGGCGCAAGCCCCGCGGATCGCCTCCAGAGTGTCGTCGAGCGAGTGCTGCGCCAGGGACTCGGCCAGCACGCCACGCAACAGCAGCGACTCATGCAACGCACTGCCGGGCAAACCACCGGCGATCCGTGCGGGCGGCAACCACACCAGCCAGCCGCCCTCCCCGAGCGTGGCGGGCAAGCGGGCGCATCGGAGCGTCGGCGAAACGTCGCGCGCATCGCTGCGACAGCTCCGGCAGTCGACGCCGTCGACCACTTCCCAGCACAGGCGGCCCATCGCGTGAGCCTCCGGGATCCCCAGCGCGCGCGCCGTGGCCTCGGGCCAGATCCGGATCCGCATGCGCTCGTTGATGAAGAAGTGGGGGCGAAAGCGTTCTGAATCTGTCTGCACGGCAAGCT
>CAZBTE010000187.1:0-5056 GCA_964494665.1 uncultured Limnobacter sp. | reverse complement strand
CCGGCCGGCGCACCGAATACCTGCGCGACGACCTGGGCCGCGTGGTGGAGATCCGCTCGTCGCATGCCGGCTCGCGCCGCCACGCCTACGACACGCTGGGCCGCCTGGCGCGCATCGAGTTCGGCGACGGCAGCCTGGACGTGCGCGAATACGATCCCGCAGGGCGCCTGGCGCGCCGCGAGCAGGTGGCGGGCGACGAGCGCATCGAAACGCGCTTCGGCTACCAGGGCACGCGGCTGGTCCTGGTCGAACACCCGGCGCAGCATTCGCGGGCGCGCCACGATGCGCACGGCCGGCTGGTGGCGCTCGAACACCTGCGCGGCGCCCGCAGCTACCGGCTCGGCTTCGGTTACGACGAGCGCGGGCGGCTGGTCGAGCAGGGGCTGCCCGACGGCTCGCGCCTGCTGCACGAGTACGACGAAGCGGGACGGCCATCTCGGTTCGGCCTCGCAGCGAAAGGGGAAAGCGCCGTGCGCTGGCTGGTGCAAGGCGTCGAGCGCCCCGGTGCCTCGACCCGCGTGACGCGGCTGGGCAACGGCATCCGTCATGCGCGTCGTGACGATGCGTCCGGCCGGCCCTTGTCGCTCGCCTGGGAGGCGTCGCCCGCGGCGCCGCAGGCCGCGCTGCCCTTCCGGCACCTGCAGTGGCATGCGGCCGGCATGCCGATGTCGATTGCACACGAATGGGGAGAAGACCGGTACGGCTACGACCGCCTCGGACGCCTGATCGTGCGCGAGCGGCACGGGCAGTCGCACGCCGCTCCGCTGCACGTCGAATACTTCGCCTACGACGCGACCGGCGAGCGCATCGCCGCGCGCCGGCGCGATGGCAGCGATTGGCGGCCGGACGATGCCGCGCGCGATGCCGCGGGTCGGCCGCAGCGCCACGGCACGCTGGCGCTGCGCTACGGTGCACAGCGGCGCATCGTCGAGGCGCGCGGCGAGCACGGCACGACGCGCTATCGCTACGACGCGTTCGGGCAGCGCGTCGCCAAGGAAGGGCCGCACGCAACGCGCGGCTTTCTCCATCACGGCCGCGCGCTGGCGGCCGAAACCGATGCCGAGGGCCGGCTGCTGCGCCAGTACCTGCGCTGGAACGGGCGCCTGGTGGCGGTGCTCGACCACGATGCGAAGCAGGCCGGGAGCGAGGAGGTCCCCGCCGCGCTCACCTGGATCCACGCCGATCACCTCGATACGCCGGTCGCGGCCACCGACCACGCCGGACGCGTGACCTGGCGCGGCGACTGGGACGCCTACGGGCGCCTGGCCGCCGAGGAAGGCAGCTTCGCGCAGCCGCTGCGACTGGCCGGCCAGTACTTCGACCGCGAGAGCGGGCTGCACGACAACCTGCTGCGCAGCTACGATCCGGACGCGGGGCGCTACCTCGAACCCGATCCGCTCGGCCTGGCGGCCGGCCTGAATCCCTTCGCCTACGCCGGCGGCAATCCGCTGGTGGCGACGGATCCGCTCGGCCTGATCCTGTTCGCCTTCGACGGCACCGGCAACGGCGCCACCGGCGAGAACGGCGAAGACATCACCAACGTGCGCCGCTTCTTCGAGCAGTACGACGACCCGCACAAGTGGTACATGGCCGGCGTCGGACGCACCGACGAGGCGAGCGGCATCACCGGTGGTGCGCTCGATCGCCTCGGCGGCGGCAGCGCGCGAGCGCGTGTCGACTGGATGCTGGGCACCCTCGACGGCTTCCTCGACGACGCATGGGTCGGCCAGAACGTGCCGATCGACGTGATCGGATTCTCGCGCGGCGCGGCGATGGCGCGCGACTTCGTCAACCGCGTCTCGACACTGATCGACGAACGGCATTTCTGGACGCGCGGCATTTGTGTCGACCTGCGCTTCCTCGGCCTGTGGGACACCGTCGCCCAGTTCGGGCTCGGCGGGGCGAACAACGGCGAATGGCAGCTCGCGATCCCTTCGGCGGTGCGCGGTGCCTACCATGCGGTGGCCCTGAACGAGCACCGTGCGCTCTTTCCGCTCGAGTCGGCGCTCGGCAGCGGCACCTGGGTGGTCGAAGCGGGCTTCATCGGCAGCCATGCCGACGTCGGCGGCGGCAATGCCGAGGGCGACCTGGCCAAGGTGTCGCTGGCCTGGATGACGAAGATGGCGCAGGCGATGGGGGTGCCGCTGCGCGAGCTGTCGTTGCACGACCGCTACGTGCTCGACCCGCGCGTCCACGATCGCAACTACGGCAACGTCGGCGATCGCGCGGTGTACCGGCGCGACGCCGAAGGCCGGCTGTTGCAGCGGACCACCCAGCGGCAGGCGGCGATGCCGGGCATGAGCTGGCAGGAGACGGCCGCGTTCCTGATTCCCCAGCCGCGCCGCGGCATCGACGGAACCGGCCAGCCGTCGCTCGTCGGGCGCGTCGACATGGCAGCCTACGCCGACTGGCTCAGGCGCTCGTACGGGATCGACGTGCGCTACTGATCGGCGCGCGCCGCGGGCCGACGCGCGCCGCGAGCCGACGCGTGGCGCGGCTCAGCCCAGCTCTGCGCCCACGCCGCGATAGCGACCGCCGACGAAGACCAGCGGCGGGCGGTCGCTGCAGCGCACGCGCTCGACGCGGCCGATGAACAGCACGTGGTCGCCTTCGACCTGCGACGACTGCGTGCTGCATTCGATGTGCGCCGAGCAGCCTTCGATCAGCGGTGCGCCGCCGAGCCCGGCGTGCATCACCAGTTCGTCGAACTTGTCCGGTCGCTGCGAAGAGAAGCGCTGTGACAGCGCCACCTGGTCGTCGGCGAGCACGTTCACCGCGAAGTGTCCGGCGCTCTCGAATGCCAGCCGGCTCGAGCTGCGCGTGGCCAGCGACCACAGGACCAGTGGCGGATGCAGTGACAGCGAATTGAACGAATTGACCGTCAGTCCGACCATCGCGCCGTTGCCGGCGAGTGCGGTCACGATGGTGACGCCAGTGGGGAAGCAGCCGAGCGCCTGGCGTAGCGCACGGGAGTCGATGACGGAACGGGCTGGCATTGGTTCAGCGGCGAATGCTATCCGATCCGACTGTCGTTCGCCCGACTGACGAGGACGGGAATTGACGTTAACGTCAACGTCAATTACCGTCTGAAGCCTGCGTGTCTCGCATTGCCCCCGGTGCCGGGCGATACTGGCAGTGGGCGCCGGTCGGCCAGTGCAGGCGCGGGCCCCGACGCGACGCCCCTCGATCTGCAGCACAGGACCATCGCCATGACCGATCTGTCCGACCAGAAGCAGCTGGCGCAGTACCGGATGAAGAACCGCGTGCGTTTCGTGACCGCCGCGTCGCTGTTCGACGGCCACGACGCGTCGATCAACATCATGCGGCGGATCCTGCAGAGCCTGGGCGCCGAGGTGATCCACCTGGGCCACAACCGCTCGGTGCGCGAAATCGTCGATTGCGCGTTGCAGGAAGACGCGCACGGGATCGCGATCTCGTCGTACCAGGGCGGCCACGTCGAGTACTTCAAGTACATGATCGACCTGCTGCGCGAAGCCGGCGCCGACCACGTGAAGGTGTTCGGCGGCGGCGGCGGCGTGATCGTCCCGGCCGAGATCCGCGAACTGCACGACTACGGCGTGGCGCGCATCTACAGCCCCGAGGACGGCCAGCGCATGGGCCTGCAGGGGATGATCGCCGACATGCTCGGGCGCTGCGACGTCGACCTGTCGCAGTACGCGCCGGTCGACCTGGACGCGATCGTCGCGCCCGCCGAGGCCGCCCACGCACCGCTGGCCGCGTCGCGCCGCGCGCTGGCGCAGGTGATCACCGCGCTCGAGCTGGGCCACGTCGCCGGCCGCCTCGACGCGGATGGCTTCGCCGCGTGGCGCACCGAGTTGCACCGACGCGCCGACGCGATCACCACGCCCACGCTGGGCATCACCGGCACCGGCGGCGCCGGCAAGAGTTCGCTCACCGACGAACTCGTGCGGCGTTTCCGGCTCGACCAGGGCGACCGGCTGCGGCTCGCGATCCTGTCGGTCGACCCCACGCGCCGCAAGAGCGGCGGCGCGCTGCTGGGGGACCGCATCCGCATGAATGCGATCGATCACCCGAACGTGTTCATGCGATCGCTCGCCACCCGCGAGGCGGGCAGCGAGATCAGCCAGGCGCTGCCGGATGCGATCGCGGCCTGCAAGGTCGCCGGCTTCGACCTGATCGTCGTCGAGACCTCCGGCATCGGCCAGGGCGATGCGGCGATCGTGCCGCTGGTGGACGCGTCGCTGTACGTGATGACGCCCGAGTTCGGCGCCGCGAGCCAGCTCGAGAAGATCGACATGCTCGATTTCGCCGACTTCGTCGCGATCAACAAGTTCGATCGCAAGGGCGCGATGGACGCGCTGCGCGACGTCGCCAAGCAGTACCAGCGCAACCGCGAGGCGTTCGGCAAGCGCCCCGAGCAGATGCCGGTGTTCGGCACGCAGGCCTCGCGCTTCAACGACGACGGCGTGACGGCGCTCTACCAGGCCATGCTGCCGCGGCTCGTCGAGCTGGGCCTGGAGGTGGCGCTGGACGCCGACGGCAGGCCGGCCGGCAGGTTGCCGACGGCCGGCGTGCGCCACTCGTCGAACCAGGTCGTGATCGTGCCGGCGCAGCGCGTGCGCTACCTGGCCGACATCGCGCAGACGGTGCGCGAGTACAAGCGGCACGCGCGCGCGCAGGCGCGTGCGGCGCGCGAGGTGCAGCAGCTGCGCGAGTCGGCGCGCATGCTGCAAGAGGACGATTCCGGGAAGGACGGCGCCCGCAAGACGGTCGAGGCGCTGGCCGACAAGCGCGACGCGCTGCTCGATGCGGCCGCGAAGAAACTGCTGGCGATGTGGCCGGCGATGCGCAAGGCCTACTCCGGCGACGAGTACGTGGTGAAGATCCGCGACCGCGAGATCCGCACGGCGCTCACCTACACGTCGCTGTCGGGCAACAAGATCCGCAAGGTGGTGCTGCCGACCTACGAGGACCACGGCGAGCTGCTCAAGTGGCTGCTGCTCGAGAACGTGCCCGGCTCGTTCCCGTTCACCGCCGGCGTGTTCGCGTTCAAGCGCGAGAACGAGGACCCGAC
>CAZBTE010000186.1:0-5109 GCA_964494665.1 uncultured Limnobacter sp. | reverse complement strand
CGAGAATGACGTTCGCGAGCTCGGCCGGGCGCATCGGCAGCGGGCCAGGGCGTTGGAAGCTGGCCGGCTTGCCGGGCAGGGCGTACATGGCGCGCAGGTAGCGGTAGAGCTGGGCGTTGTAGTTCTGCTCGACCACGAGCACGCGGCTCACGCCCGCGAGCGCCTCTTCGAGCCGCTCGGGCAGGGCCGGCGCCAGCAGGCGCAGTGCGATCAGGCGCGCCTTGACGCCCTGCGCGGCCAGCCGGGCGAGCGCCTCGCGCGCCACGTCGGTGACCGATCCGAACGTGATCACGGCGATGTCGCCTTCGCCTTCGATGTCGGCCCACCAGCTGCCGTAGTCGTAGGTGGCGAGCTTGCGCTCGCGCTTGCGCAGCTGCGTGTCGTGGTCGCGCGCCTGGCTGCTGGGGATGCCGGCTTCGGTCTTCTCCAGGCCGTCGGCGGTGTAGACGATGCCGGGAGTGCCCGGGATCGCCATCGGCGAGACGCCCGATTCGGTGTCGCGGTAGCGCTTGAAATCGGGCGCATTCGCTTCGGCGACCACGCGTTGTGCGACGAAGCCCGGATCGGCGGGGCGGTCGACGATCGCGCGCGACTGCCCCATGAACTGGTCGGACAGCACGATCGCGGGCGCCTGCATCGCCTCGGCGAGCGCGACCGCCCACTGGGTGGTGGCCACGCAGTCGGCGATCGATGTCGGTGCGAGCACCAGCCGGGGCGCGTCGCCGTGCAGCCCGCTGACGGCAAACGACAGGTCGCTCTGCTCGGACTTGGCCGGAATGCCGGTGGACGGCCCGCCGCGCATGACGTCGACGATCACCACCGGCACTTCGGCGCTGACCGCCAGGCCGATGCCTTCGGTCATCAGCGAAAGGCCGGGACCCGCAGTGGCGGTGAGCGAAGGAACGCCTCCGAACGAAGCGCCGATGATCATGTTGATCGATGCGAGTTCGTCTTCGGCCTGCAGCAGCGTGCCCCCCACCTTGGCCAGCGCGGGCGCCATCCACTCGAGCATCTCGGTGGCGGGCGTGATCGGATAGGCGGCGACGAAGCGCACGCCGCCGCGCAGCGCGCCGAATCCCGCGCCCTCGTTGCCGCTGAGCAGCCAGCGCTTTTGCGCCGACGGCGTGCCGGTGGCCATGCGCGGAACGCCGTCGATGCCGGCGGCCGCCTCGACGCCGGCGCGCAGCGCCTGCAGGTTGGCCTGCAGTGCGGCATCGCCGCGCTTCCAGCTTGCGCTGAGCGCCTCTTCGAGCACCGCCGCCGGGATGCCGGTGAGCGAGCCCGAGACGCCCAGTGCCACCATGTTGATCCAGCTGCCGGGAATGGCCTTGGCCATCTTCTTCAGCGGCAGCGACACGAAGCGCGCGCCACCGGCAAGGAAGACGGCAGGCGGTTCGCCTTCGTCGGAATCGCCGATCAGCAGCCCGGTCGGGCGCATCGGGATCTCGTCGGCGAACCGGTTGATGTTCTGCCAGTCGATTGCCAGCAGCAGGTCGAAGCCGTCGTCGAGCGACTCGGTCTGCGTGCGCGCAAGCCTCAGCAGAGCCGCGGCTTCACCGCCGCGGATCTGCGGTCCGCTGGTGCGCACCATCAGCCCGTAAAGCCCGGCTTTGGCGGCCGCATCGAGCAGCAGGTTGCCGGCTGTCATCACGCCGCTGCCGCCGCTTCCGGCGAGGGCGATCGAGACGCTCGCGACAGAGCCGGACGCTGGCTTCGGAGAAGCCGCGGCGCCGGGCGATGTGGGGGTCCGTGTGGAATTCAAGTTGGGCTCACTTGCGTGGAATGCGGATTGTCCGGGAGGTGATTGCAGAGGGGGGTTTGATTCAGATCAAGGCAGCCGAAACCGCTCTATTACACCATCCGTACCCAGATAACAGTATTTCGGTACCACAATACAAGAATAAACGGCGACAACACGCCGGTCAACCCCGAACGGCAGGCGCGACACGGGGCGCAACAGCAGGAAGAGTACGTTAGCGGAGGCCGCCAAACAATGACTATCGAAGCGCATCGCTGGTTGATGACCGCGGTCAACACGCCGCTCGAGCGCGCTGCGTTCCAGGCTTCGCCAGCCGAGGGGGAAGTGGTCGTCGAGGTGGCCGGCTGCGGCGTCTGTCACACCGACCTCGGCTACTTCTACGACGGCGTGCGCACCAATCACGCCCTGCCGCTGGCGCTCGGCCACGAGATCAGCGGGCGAGTGGTGGCGGCTGGCCCGGGCGCAGAGCACTGGATGGGCAAGGCGGTGATCGTGCCCGCGGTGCTTCCGTGCGGCGAGTGCGACCTTTGCCGGCGCGGCCTGGGCACGATCTGCCGCAACCAGAAGATGCCCGGCAACGACATCCAGGGCGGTTTCGCTTCCCACATCGTGGTGCCTGGCCGTGGCCTGTGCGAGGTCGACGAGGCGCGGCTGGCCAAGGCCGGGCTGACGCTTGCACAAGTCTCCATCGTGGCCGACGCTCTGACCACCCCGTACCAGGCGGTGCGCCGTGCCGGCGTGACTCCGGGCAGCCTCGCGGTGGTGATCGGCGCCGGCGGCGTGGGCGGCTACTGCGTGCAGATTGCCGCCGCCAGCGGCGCCAAGGTCGTGGCGATCGACGTGGACGACGCAAAGCTGGAGGCGGTGGCGCAGCACGGCGCGGCGCTCACGCTGAACAGCCGCCAGCTCGACGCGCGCGGCGCCAAGGCAGCGATCGTCGAGTTCGCAAAGAAGAACGGCCTGCGCACCACCGAGTGGTTCATCTTCGAGTGCTCGGGCACCGCGCCCGGGCAGCTCACCGCGTTCGGCCTGCTGGTGCACGGCGCGACGCTGTCGGTGGTCGGCTTTACGATGGACAAGATCGAGATCAGGCTGTCGAACCTGATGGCTTTCGATGCGCGTGCGATCGGCAACTGGGGCTGTCCGCCCGACGCCTACCCGGCGGCACTCGACATGGTGCTCGACGGCAAGGTCCAGATCGCGCCGTTCGTCGAGACCCATCCGCTGGACGACATCAACCGCGTGTTCGACGCGGTTCATCATCGCGAGATCCGCCGCCGTGCGGTGCTCGTTCCCTGAACCAGGAGTCCCAAAGTGCGCGAATTCAAGAACCACGATCTCGTCGACGACATCTCCAAGCCGCGCGTACGCTACGAGAAGCGGCCGGCAAGGTTGCCCGACGGTTCGGTCGTGCCCGGGCTGTACAACGCCTGGATCACGCTGGACAACCCGGAGCAGTTCAATTCCTACACCACCGACATGGTCAAGGGCACGATCCTGGCGTTTCGCGCCGCATCGAATGCACGCGACGTGAACTGCGTGGTGTTCACCGGTGCCGGCGAGAGGGCCTTCTGCACCGGCGGCAACACCAAGGAATACGCCGAGTACTACGCCGGGCATCCCCAGGAGTACCGGCAGTACATGCGGCTGTTCAACGACATGGTGTCGGCCATCCTGGCGTGCGACAAGCCGGTCATCTGTCGGGTGAACGGCATGCGGATCGGAGGCGGCCAGGAGATCGGCATGGCCTGCGACTTCTCCGTCGCGCAGGACCTTGCCCGGTTCGGCCAGGCCGGCCCGAAGCACGGTTCGGCGCCGATCGGCGGCGCGACCGACTTCCTGCCGGTGGTGATCGGCGCCGAGCGCGCCATGGCAGCCTGTGTGCTGTGCGAGCCGTTCTCGGCCCACAAGGCCTATCAGATGGGCGTGCTCACCGACATCGTCCCGGCGCTGAAGGTCGACGGCAAGTTCGTCGCCAACCCGTTGGTCGAGACGCAGCGCATGGTCGACGAGTACGGCCGCAACGTCTACGGCGAGCCGAAGACGGGCGACGCAGCGAAGGAAGGCAAGGCGCTGATGGCGCGCGGCAAGGTAGACCTGTCGCTGCTCGATGCCAAGATCGAGGAGTTGTGCGCGAAGATGCTGCTCACGTTCCCCGACTGCACCACCAAGACGCTCGAGGAACTGCGCAAGCCCAAGCTCGACGCCTGGAACCGCAACAAGGAGAATTCGCGTGCCTGGCTGGCCCTGAACATGATGACCGAGGCGCGCGCCGGTTTCACCGCCTTCAACGTGGGCACCAAGGAAGACCGCGAGGTCGACTTCGTGCTGCTGCGCCAGAAGCTTGCGGCCGGCGAGAGCTGGGTCGGTCCGCTGCACGATTCCATCCAGCCGAAGGCCGGGCGCAAGGGGTAGCAGCAATGGCAGATTCGTCGCCGCTGAAAGTGGGCGTGGAGCGCGATGGCGCGCTTCTGCGCCTGACGCTGGCGCGCCCGAAAGCCAACATCGTCGACGCGGCGATGATCGGGGCACTGTCCGACGCGCTGCTGGCGCACTCCGGGGCCCGTGGGCTGCGTGCGGTGCTGCTGGGCGCGGAAGGGCCGAACTTCAGCTTCGGCGCGAGCGTCGAGGAGCACCTGCCCGACCGCTGCGCCGACATGCTGGCCTCTCTGCACGCGCTGATTCTCGCGATGGTCGGTTTTCCGGCGCCAATCCTGGTGGCGGTGCGCGGCCAATGCCTCGGCGGCGGCCTGGAAGTTGCGCTGGCGGGCGGCCCGATCTTCGCTGCGCGCGACGCGCAGTTCGGGCAGCCCGAGATGAAGCTGGGCGTGTTCGCGCCCGCCGCATCGGTACTGCTGCCGTACCGGATGAACCAGCCGGCGGCCGAAGACCTGTTGTTCTCGGGCCGCTCGATCGGCGCCGACGAGGCGCGCGCGATCGGCCTGGTGCAGCAGGTGAGCGACGACCCCGACGCCGCGGCACTCGCGTATTTCGAAGCACACCTGGCGGGAAAGAGCGCCGCCAGCCTGTCTCACGCACTCACTGCCGCGCGCGGGGCGATGTTGCGCGATGTGCGCAGCCGTCTCGCCGAAGTCGAGCAGCTGTACCTCGATCGGCTCATGAAGACCCGCGACGCGAACGAGGGCCTCGTCGCTTTCCTTGCGAAACGCAAGCCAGAATGGGAGCACTGCTGATGAAAACCGTTCCTCCTGTCGAGGCGATCGTCGATCGCTGCCAGACCTTGTTCGAGGACCTCCACTTCAATGCCGTGAAGGAGTGGAAGGCCGCGGCGCCTGGCCGCAAGGCGATCGGCTACATGCCGGTGTACGTGCCGCGCGAGCTGATCCACG